>JAYEKR010000258.1:0-8723 GCA_034661115.1 Thermodesulfobacteriota bacterium
TTTCCCTCGATGGAAAAAGGATGAAAACTTTGAGCAGGTCGCAGCCAACCTTGCCTCTGTGATAGAGGACGGCTCCTGCCTCGGGTTTTCCATAGGCCCTCTTTACGAGACCCTTTGCGGCCACCTTAGCACCAAGCGCAATCTAGGCATACACTCGCCCTTTATCACGGACGCACTTATGGATCTTATAAAAAGCGGAGCGGTTACAAATCGCTATAAGGGGATATACCGGGGCAAATCCCTGGTATCCTATGCCTTTGGTTCCAGGGATTTGCTGGACTGGCTTGACCTGAATCCCCTCATCGAATTCCAGCGGATCGACCTTGTATTCAACCCCCTGAAGATAGGCGAGAACCCAAACTTCATTGCCATCCTTCCCGCACGCAAGGTGGACATTACAGGACGCATTGCCCTTCATTTCGGTAAGGGAACGGTATCCGCCGCCCCAGGGGAGGCATCCGATTTCATCAACGGGGCAGAGTTGTCCAAAGGTGGACGCACGGTATTTGCCCTGACAAGCAGAAACCTCAGGCATGAGTCCAATATACTCATGTCCGTTGAACACCTGCCCAATCAGATGAATATGAGAGAATCCACAGACATGATTGTAACGGAATACGGGGTTGCAAACCTTCGGGGCCGGTCAATACGAGAGCGGACCCAGGCCATTATCGATATCGCGCATCCGGATGACCGCAAGGAGCTGGTCGAAAAGGCCAGAGAAAACCATATTCTCTATCACGACCAGATATTTATGGACCAGGGCGCACACCTGTATCCTGCATGGACTACGACCAGACATACATTCAAGGGGACAGAGATCCAGCTCCGCTCCATAAAACCCTCGGACGAAGAGGAGATGCGCCACCTCTTTTACCGTTTTTCTGATCAGACAGTATATTACCGTTATTTTGCCTCTATCAAGGCCATGCCTCATACCAGGATGCAGGAATATGTCAATGTGGACTTTAACCGGACCATGTCGATTGTGGCCCTGGCAGGACAGGCAGGCCAGGAACATATCATTGCCGAGGCCCGTTTTGTGAGACACAGGGACCGACCCTATGGGGATATTGCCTTTGTGGTCGATGAAAACTATCAGGGCCTAGGCATCGGATCTTACCTCTATAACAAACTCATACACCTGGGAAAGCAGGCAGGCCTCAAGGGGTTTACCGCTGATGTTCTCGCCACCAACAAGCCCATGATGAAGGTATTCGAACAAGGCGACCTGCCCGTGCATGCAAACCTTGATTCCGGCGTGTACGAACTCACCATTGATTTCTATGCCACGGACAGACACACATCACAGTGAGGGCAGGGACAGGGGCCTGCCCCTACCGTTCGTTAAAATTCACATACACAGGGCAGGTACGGGGGCCTGCCCCTACCGTTAGGGCAGGGACGGTTCAGATTCCGGCACCCTTTCCAAGAATCCACTGAGTTCATCGATGTTTTTGATAAAGGTAATTGAAAGGTCAAACAAGGCATCAACCAGTTCATCCCTGCCGTGGATATTTGTGATAACTCCATGGGCTGCGTCTATGATCCCTGCTGAAGCCTCGGCATTATCAGAGACAAAGACAATGATCTCCTGGTACAGGTTCATCCCTGATGCATCACGCCTGAACAAGGCGTTTATAAAGCTTTCCTCCCTGAGGGCCCTGCCAAGGTCTGCAGCCATGCCGTTTGACTGAAGGTGTTCAAGGAGCAGGGCAGCCCCCTTTGATATTTCCATAAGCCCCGCCTGATTTTCCGGTGAGAACACTGCCTGTATGGGAGGAAGCACCCGGTCAAGGCCAAGGGATATATTGTCCAGGTTATTCAATAGACTGTTGGCAAGCACGAACATGGAATTCGTAAGCTCGTCATTGTCATAGAGTTTCAGAAGCAGCTTCTGAATTACCTCGGTTATCTCACGAAATGAAACCCGGTTGTCCGAGGCAAAATCAAAGATATGCTCGACCGCAGTGCGTCCGTCGCCAAGGGGGGAACAAAGGGTCTGCACGAGGTCATGCATGGCCGCGACATCTTCTTTGTCCAGTGTTGCCAGGAATTCACCCAGATCAGAAAAGACGGCATCCCTTTGTGCATTGATACAAATCTCTCCCAGGGCAGAGGTAAACTTATCCATGTTTTCCGGGTCATACACAGAGATAAAACGCCTTGCCCCGGGAATGAGGGCACCTGTGATATCCTGATCACGTTCTTCAAGGGCCACGCCGGACACAATGGACTGAAGTCTGGTAAGGTACACAGAGACACCATCGATGTCATGGATACCTGTATCTAGAAAATCAAAGAATTCACCCATTATCGGAATATCCCCATAGATTGTTGTTATCAATGCCCTTGAGGAATTGACGAGGGAGATGATATCCTGGTCATTGTTACGCAGAAACCCCAATGACATGGTGGTCAAATTGGTCTTGTCTCCAAAGACTGCGGCGATCATATCCGGCGAACCGGATATATGCGCGCATATCTGGTTCATGATGTGGTCCCTTTCCATATCCAGCAAAACAACACCAAGGGCATGGCCCGCAGACACGATCTCTTTGTGATTGTCTGTAATAAAGCGGTCTGTCTTGTCCAGGAGTTTTTCATCCATCAGGGGGGATGCGTTTTCATCCATGAGCCTGCCTCGCATCTCAGGGATAAACCTGTCGACAAGGGCATCGAAAAGGGTGCCTGTCCACGGGGGCGGCGCCGGGGTATTGTCCAGCCTCTTTATTATCCTGAAGCTGATATCAAGGACAGGATCAATGACCCCGGGGGCATCCGGGCCGTGATCTTTCATCGCATAGTAAATGAGTCCATATCCACTGGGTCCTTCAATGGACTTTAATACAATACCAGCATGATCGTTTATCAATGTTGCATCCTTGCCTTGACTCAATGGTCGGTATCCCTTTAAGGGTATCTCGTTCATACCCGTCATCAGGGCCACGACATTCCCGACCCTGCCCTGGTCCCACATATAACGCATAACAGGGCAGAAAAGGCTGAAGATCCGGTGATCTTTCCCTGCGGTCCCCGGACCATGGCCCCCTGCAAGCTGGATAAATGCGTCAAAGCTCTCTGTAATTTCCACCGGCATAAGGGCCTTGACAATGACAGCATCCATCAGGCCGGTTATACCGTCAAACCCCATCAGCGGGATGCCCATAAGCTTGATCCTGTATCTCTTTTTATAGAGCATCCAGTCAAAGGCCTCATAGGCCGTGGCATAACCCACATTGGGGATCTGTCCCTTTTCTCCCCATTCGACCGCGGTAATCACCTCTCCAATGGTCCATTGGGTAAGGTTCCTTGTGTATTTTTCTGGATACATGGACTTGTCCGCAACCGTGGAACCGTCCCTGGATGAAACCATGCTGAGCAATGGTATACCAGCAACCTTCAATACCATATCTGCCGAATCTATGAGAAACATGAGGCTCCTCAGCTCAGAGGTGGATGGATCGTTTACAACAGACCTCTTCTGCGATACCATGTTCTCTTGGATCATGTTTTTCCATATGGAGAGATCAATTAGTGAAAGGCTGTCTGGATCCATCATGACCAGGTCACGGACAATGCCCTTTATGGCGTTTGGCTCGACATAGGGCATGATCCCGGGCCTTGCCTGGTCAATAAAGGCCATTATCTGCGCCTTGGGACACGACAGGATATCCTGTATGCAATACAGGACCCGTTCAAATGCAGTCATCTCATAAGAGTCCCATTCATTATGGCCCTGGGGAGGCCTCTTTTGGGCGAGAAATAACCCTCCGGACAGCAGGAATGCATCACTCACTTCCCCATGTTTGGCTGAGGGGTCTATCTCTTCATACGCCACCCTTGCCGCCTCAAACACAAGCCCCAGGGGAAAACCCTTGTCATCGGCAGGAGACAGGGTCTCCTGTGCACGGATCCCGGAAACCATCAAAAGGACAAGCGCCAGAAAAATACACGAAACCTTATTTGCCATTACATCCCTCCTCAATAAAAAAACATTGTCCTTATAAAAGGACCAACAAAATACAGCTATAATATAACAATTAACCTCTTACAGGGTATTGTCAAGCATGGGTTAGCTGTAGCCGTTCACGGCTTGAAATTAGAAATTAGAAATTGGGGAGAACGGAAACGAGTTATTGAATGCGTTCGTCAACAGTACAAAAGCATAAAGGCCAAACTTCTAATTTCCACGTTCAACGTTCCGTGAACGGTTACGATTAGCTAAACCCAAAAGATATTCTCACGCAAAGAATTAGGAAGAACTGGAGACGGGAGGCGGGAAATGCCTCACCGTCACCATCGTGAAAGCGGGGGTTCAAAAATGTGAATTATCTGAAGCACTGGATTCCCGCCTTCGCGGGAATGACGGGAGGCGGGAGACTGGAGACCGGAGGCGGGAGACTGGAGACCGGAGGCGGGAGACTGGAGACCGGAGGCGGGAGACTGGAGACCGGAGGCGGGAGACTGGAGACCGGAGACTGGAGACCGGAGGCGGGAGACTGGAGGGGAACAGGAATGACTGTGGTGGTGTTCTAGGTCTTTTTCATATAAATATTCAGCAACAGAGTCTTGCCCCCAAAACCTTTCGAAGGACTATAAAACATATCCAGGGCAAGAGGACCACAAACCATACAACCGGGTCGTATTCCCGGATATCCCTGAAAAATTCCCGGTACATAAGGGGTATGTCCTTTATTGCATGCCGGTCAAGGACCCAGTGAAGCGCAAGGGGCACAGCAATGATGCCAAAAAAAACAAAGCCCGAAAAAATTGATATCTCTGTAATGATTACTTTGGTCTTCATACACAACCCCTGACTGTCTTTATATTGTATTATATTGTAACAGCTCAATAAATCGGGGCAACCCCAAATCAAACTGGGATTCAGGTGTGAGCCTTCTATAGTGCCCCTTTTTTAAGATATTACATAATGCCGTTTAACTAGCATAATGCCATTTAACTAGCATAAATCAAGAGGGACTTCATCATGAAATACCAGGCGGGTCTATCCGTCTTGGAGAAAAAACCGGCAGGCCGTTTCGATCTCTTCCGCAATCTCCTGGCGCCAGGCATTGATATCGTTAATTGTCTCTTTTATATTGTCTGCCACTGCAGGATCCAGCCTGCGAATGACATCTGGGCCTTGTGCATCAGGGTTGTTTGCCAGGTAATCCGCGGCATGCACAATCATGGCAAGGGTTTCTGCGCCATCCATCTTTCCCGGGGAATGGTGACAGCCTATAGTAGCCTGCAGGATAACAGGGAGATGCCACCTTGCAGCCAAAACCCGGCCCACCTCTGCATGGTTTGATGGGTAGACGTATCGTTCCGCATCCATAAAGTTGATCTCTTCTTTATGCATCATACCTGTAATCTGCTCATATATATCCGGGAAAAACTCCATGAGTATGAGCTTACCGATGTCATGCAGAAGACCCGCGATAAAGGCCCTGTCAGGCAAATCAATCCCTGTCCTGGAGGAAAGATGCCGCGCAAAAACCGCCGTAGAGATGGAATGCCTCCAGTATTCCTGCATATCATGGAATCTGTCCCTGTTGCGTCCGGAAAATGCATCCATAACCGAAACGGCCAGTACCGCATTATGGACCGTGTTCAACCCAAGCACAATGACTGCCCTGGAGATATTGTCTATCTTTCCTTTAAAACCATAAAAGGGTGAATTAACAAGCCTTAATATCTTTGATACTATCGCTGCATCCTTTTCTATGATAAGGCTGATCGCATTCACTGAGATATTATCGTCTTCAAGCATACGATTGATCTTCAGCGCCACAACAGGGATCGAAGGGACATCCTTGATGTCTTCCAATCGTTTTAGAAACGCTGTTGATTCATCCATTTTATTGCCTTATCCTTACAAAAACACCCTTTCTGGATGGATCCAGCCGGGCATAACGCATGAGCGTATGTATCCGTGATTTATCGAGTATTGTACCCCTGCGCATAAGGAGCAGGCCTGTTCCGCTCTTTACGTCCCTTGATAGGACCATACCCTCTCTCAAATCCAGGGCGATGAGTTCAACCTCTATTGTACCATCTTCCCGCGCATCCTTTGTATATATATCAAGATGCGTTAATGCATTATCAATAAAAGGATATATTCTGGGGTCAAACATGCTGCCCAGTCTCTCGCGTACATGATTCAGGGCATGCGAAACAGCATTTTTTCCGGCAGACATCTTGACATCATGATCGACAAAATCAGCCACTGCAATGATCGCAGCACCCGTGGGTATCTGCGCCTTTTCCAAACCGTCCGGAAACCCTGTGCCATCAAAAGCCTCATGGTGATGACGAACGAAAACGCCCGCTGACCTCAGGCCCTCAATGGAGTCAAGCACGGCCTGGCCACGAATAGGATGCAGTTTATATTCTTTTTTCTCCTCATCGTCCATATCTTTGAATGCCTTGAAAAGTATGGTGTCCGGGATTCCTATCTTGCCCATATCATGAAGAAGGGCGGCAATCGTGATGGACTCCACCTCCTTCACAGAAAGCTTCATAGCCCTTGCAGCCCTTACAGCGATTTTAGCAACATTTCTCGAATGATTTATCATAGAAGGATTCCGCAGCTCAATGAGCCCTGAAAATGCGCCTATCATCTCTTTAATGGTATTTTTCTGGATCAGGCTAAGACGTTTGAGTTCATCATTCTGCCTTGAAAGCTCCATGGTCTGTTTCTGGACATCCTGCTCGAGCTGAGTATTCCAGTGTTTAAGTTCCTTGTTCTGTTTTTTGACAATCCTGTCCAGTCTCTTGTTTTCCTGGATAAGGGCATAGCGCTGACGGGCCTCGCCTATGGTCTGCACAAGCTCATCGTTTTTCCATGGCTTGGTGATATAGCGGTAGGCCCCTCCCCTGTTGATCGCATCGATGGATGCGTTCACATCACTGTATGCCGTAAGGAGAATCCGGACAGCCATGGGGCGTATCTTCCGGGTCTTTTCAAGAAATTCTATCCCTGTGAGCTCCGGCATCCTCTGGTCAGACACAATGACGCCGATACCGGGGTTATCCTTGATCACTTCAATGCCCTTCATTCCCGAGGATGCGGTATAAACTGCATACTCCTCATCCACAAAGAGTCTCTTCAATGCCCGGAGTATATCCGGCTCATCGTCCACAAACAGGACCTCCACCTGGGATTCATGGGGATCATACATCATTCGATTCATCCTTTTTCACAAAATCCGACATGGTCAAAAAAAGGTCTACCGGTTTTGGATCAAGGTTCTTTCCCTTCATAGAAACAATGATTTTCTGCGCATCCTTCCTGCCATAGGCCTTTCTATAGGAACGATCGGAACAAAGCGCATCCCATACATCCGCAACCGCCACGATCCTGGCCTCAAGAGGGATATCATTACCTTTGAGCCCATCGGGATAGCCTTGCTCTGAGAACCCCTCATGGTGATGCAATACAATATTCACTATTATCTCGGAAAGGCCCGCCTGTCTTACCACCTGCGCCCCCCATTGGGGATGTTTCTTTATGATATCAAACTCGGCTCCTGTAAGCGGGCCATCCTTATTGAGAATATCCTCGGGTACCCCTATCTTTCCACTGTCATGAAGCCATCCGCCGAACCGTATCTGCCTTATTGACTCTTCATCCATGCCTACAAGACGCGCCAGGTCCACGGCATATTCCGCAACCCGGTTGCAATGCCCCCTTGTGTATGGGTCCTTGAGTTCAATGGTCTGTGCAAGGGAAAGGAGCTTTGCCTCGTCCATGGTTTTCAGAGATATGATTATGTTATAATGCTGCAAGCCCTCTTCAACCAAGACCATGAGTTCATCATCGTTCCATGGTTTTTCAATGAACCTGTATACACCTCCCCGGTTAATGGCCTCGATAGTGCTGGAAATATCGGCATGACCGGTCAGGATCATCCTTACGGTATCAGGCGATATATTCGATGCCATTGATAAAAAGTCAACACCGTTCATATCCGGCATACAATTGTCAGACACGACCAGCGCCACCTTTGTCTGCCTGAGGATATCCAGGGCAAACCGGGCATTGTCAGAAACAAGGATATCTATATCCGTGTCTGCAAAAAGCCTTTTCAATGAATTAAGGACAGGCCTTTCGTCATCGACAAACAGGACCGTGTTATTCATGATCTTCCTGACGGTCAAAGACCAGGACAAACCCATTAAAATCTTTCCCTGAATAAAAACGAGAGCCCCTTATGTAAAACACCCCCTTGCTCAAACTGACAGACCCCTCAAAGATTGCCTTCCCGAAGACCTGGCCCAAAAACTGGCTGGCCTCTTCGCTAAGGCAATCTCTGTAGTCCTTTCCAAGGACATTCTTGTCCATACCCACGACATCAAAGGCCTTCTGGTTGACGTATACGATCATGCCTTCGGGATCCACCCCGGCCACGGCAACCGGCAGGCTGTCCAGGATTTTGTGTGACCTTTGAAGGGCCTGGTTCTTGAATTCAAGATCAGCGGTCCTTTCCCGGACCAGTGCCTCCAGGGATTCATTGAATCCCTGGAGTTCTGCATTTTTTTCCCCAAGTTCCTTTGTCAATCTTTTGTTTTTTTCATAAAGGAGATAGCGCTCTATGGCATTGGATATGGTTACCATGAGCTCATCATCGTTCCATGGCTTGGGAATAAATTTATAGATATGCCCTTTGTTTATCGCGTCTACTATGGAGGCAGTATCCGCATACCCGGATAAAACG
>JAYEKR010000259.1:0-8628 GCA_034661115.1 Thermodesulfobacteriota bacterium
GAACGCATTCAATTTTGGCCCGAGTTTTTCAACTATTGCTTTGTATTCTATTCTCCCCAATTTCCAATTTCTAATTTCGAATTTCTAATTTCGAGCCGTGAACGGCTACGGCATATAATACCGCACTTGAACATGAATACGGCTTGGTGCTATTGTATGTGTATGGACAAAATGGGGACCATGGAATTCGGCCTACACAGGAGGGATATCTCCTATTTGAAATTCATCCTCGAGGGGTATGATGGGTTGGGGATACTCAGCACCATGGATGCCCAAAGTACGCGAGCAATCCTGAGCTACCCCATGAGCCAGGAAACGTCAGCTCTCTGGTTTGTTGATGCCCTGAAAAAAGAAGGGATAATCAAGGAGGTTACAATTCATGAACATTGCTAAACAGGTACTGTGGTTTGCCATATTTCTCATCTTTGCCGTTATACTCATGGGTATGTCCGGCATGGGAACCGCACCGAACCAGACCCAATCTCCATTCAGGGCCACCATCATGGACATTGGAGGAAACAAGGTTGATCTCTCTGGTGTATCTATTGATGGAAAGACCTCCTTCAATGGATTCATGGGCAAGGGACGCATACAGATACCCTTTGACAATATCTCACGCATCGACATCTCAAAGGATTTAGCATCCATCAAGCTCAAGGGGTCAAAAAAACTCTGCACCGTTGAAATCAACCGCATCTCCAATCTCCACGGAAAGACCCCCTTTGGGACCTATCAGATTCCATTAAGAAAAATAAGGTGGATGGATCTTTTCAAGGCAGAGTGAATGAACCCTCTGGATATCATAGCCCTTGTTATCATGGGCATCTTCATCATTACAGGAATATTGGGTGGCTTTGTCCGGGGAATATCCTCTTTGTGTTCGATCATCATCGGCCTTTTCCTGGCACGAAGATATGCGCAAACGGCCTCGGAACTAATGGCTTCCATCCATATACCTAATCCCATGGGCCTTGTATCCTACCTTGTAATATTCATCATCTTTTATGTTGGGATAAAGGTCGCCTTCCGGCTGGTTCAAAAAATAACACGGGCCTCTGTGCTCTCCTGGCCTGACCGGGCTATGGGCGGTGTCCTGGGTCTTGCTAAAGGAATGCTTCTTGTGGTTGTTATCACAGTCCTTGCCAGGCTGGCCCTTCCTGAAAACAGTGCCATCTTTGCCGATTCCTGCATTATACCGTACGCAGACAAGGCTGTCTCCTGCAGCAAGGCATTGGTGCCACCCCAAATGATACCCTCATCCAGGGGCTGACAATGAAATACATACTGGAAATACGCGAACGCATTTGTCAGATCTGGAAAAATTTCAATGACGACCAGGGGTTTCTGTGGGCGACATCCCTGACATACACAACCCTGTTCGCCCTTGTACCCCTGCTTGCAGTGGGCCTTTCGCTCTTCAAAGCCTTCGGGGGATTTGACGACATTCAAACAAACATTATCCTGCCCTTTGTCTCCGAAATGCTCGATCCCACACACAAGATAAAGGTCATGCAGCACATCCAAAGCTATGTGGACAAGATAGACGCAGGGGCCCTCGGGGTCATTGGCACCAGTATATTTATCCTGACCTTTGTCCCCTTGTTCCTGGGTATGGAAAAAGCGATCAATAATATATGGGGAAGGGTGGACGACCGCCCCCTCTGGCATAAATTTATCACATACTGGGCCATTACAACCCTGGGCCCGGTAGCCATGGTGATTATAATAAGCCTCGTATCCCTGTTCAACGAGGTTATCCCGGGCCTGCAGCTCCTGGAATCATTGAAACCCATGATGGTTTTCTATCTAATATTCGGGCTTTTCCTTGTCTATAAACTCGTTCCCAATACACAGGTCAATAACAAGTCCGCCCTCACTGGCGCGGCAAGCGGGGCAGCGATATGGGTACTTGCCAATATCGCCTACCATACATACATGAAACACGCCACTGCATCCTTCAACATCTACGGATCACTCGGAGCCATACCAGTTTTCCTGCTCTGGATATACATAAACTGGCTCATCATTCTCTTAGGCGCTGAGATATCCATGTATGTTCAGTACCCAGTTGCGGGCTCCAAAAAGGGAGGGATCGATCCGGCTGAACGCTTCCGGGCATCAACGGATTTACTTATCCTTATCTTTCAAGGCATGTCCTCCGGACAATACCTGAGCGAGGCACAGATCACATCCGAGATGAATTATCCACCCGGGGTCATTCCATCTGTCATAGGCAGACTGAAGTCTGCCGGTCTATTGAGGGCAGAGGGCTCAATTATACTTCCGTCAAAGGCCGCAAATGCAATCTCCATGTCAGAGATTGCCCGTATATTCATGGGCAATATAGAACAGGACCTGTTCAACCGGCTTTCCATTGACGCACAGGGACTCACAGACCTTTCATTAGAGGATATCATCCCGGGATAAGGCCCGCCGCCTGGGCGGGTCAGGGATGTCAGACAACCCTTAATCTTCTGGTAAATCCTTCTTTTTTTCCTTTGCATCACCCTTTTCTTCAGGAACAATATCCTCCATGTCAAGGAGATACTCGTCTTCTTCCGGCTTGTCCTGATCAGATGCATCGCTGGTGTCTTCAGGTATGGGCCTCGCTTCACTCCTGACCCTGGAAAAAACGCGACGTCTCTTGCGTTTCAACATCTTTTTTGTTTCCTCGTTTCCCTGGTCCTCTCCGCATTTCGGGCACACAGCGGATGGTTTATTCAAATCATAAAACTTGCATCCACATTTATAGCACCTGTATTTTTTTCCGAGATCAGCCACTCTGCATACTCCTTAATAATATCTATGTTTGTTGACTTATCACCTGATTATCTTATAGAATAGCATTATTATGCCAAAAACCTCAATAAGAAAATCCCTGCCCCTGATAATACTGACCCTGTTTATAAACGCCTGCGTAACAACCCCTCCCCCCAAAGCACCCGAGGAGGTGCAACAGACCTTTGACAAGGCCTGTGCCATGAGGGACAGGGACCATCAGGATAGCGCCTATGATATATTTACCGGCATCTATCGTGCATATCCGGATCACGAGCTTGCCCCAAAGGCCCTCTTTGAGGCCGCATCCATTGCAGACAACACCTCTCCGGCCAGGGCAATCAAGGATTATGAAACCCTCCTGCACGAGTACCCCGAAACACCGTCTGCACTCAAGGCATGTAAGCCCCTGCTCCTGGATTATCTCAATTGTGGCAGGTTTAATGATGCCTCCCTGCTTTATACCCGTATCTTTCGCAACAACCCGAATCCAGCAAACCAGGAACTGGGCAACCGGATCATATCCACCTTTATGGAAAAAAAAGCCTATGCCCGTGCACTTGATGTCATCGCATTGATCTATCCCTTTGGCATGGATGAAGACCGGACAAAGATGGTGGATATATGGAAAACAGCAACCGATAAAATCCATGATCCTGAATACCTTAATCTCCTCAAAAACCAGACCGACGCCCCGGATCTCATAGAGATACTGCTTTCCAGGCTGGCCCTCCTGGCATCAGGGGCTCCGGACAAAGGTGTTTTTCTGCCTGAATCCACACCATATAAGGGCACTGGGCCTGTAAACACCATCGGCGTACTGGTTCCCCTGAAAGGACGCCTTGATGTCGTTGGACAAAAGATCATCAAAGGGGTTGAACTGGCCTCCGGTGTATTCAGCGACAGGCCTTCGCCAGGGGTGGAATATCTGATCATGGACTACGGCAGCGATAATACCGTGATCCCGGATATGATTTCCAGCCTTGATCAAGACAATGTCATTGCAATCATAGGCCCTGTCGGCGAGGAGGCATGTAAATGCGCCCGCAAACGTGCACAGGACCTTGGTATCCCCCTTATTTCCTTTACTCAAGCAAACCTGGAGAGAAACGAAGATTCCTTTTGTTTCAGAAATTTCATAACTACCTGGATCCAGGCAAAAACCCTTCTTGAAACGGCCAGAGACCAGGGGATTCTGTCCTTTGCAATACTGTATCCCACGGATCGTTTCGGCAATATATTCTCTTCCATCTTCGAGGAGATGGCCGCAAACTACGGCATAAAGGTAGTCAGAACCATAGGTTATTCGCCAAGAAAGGTGGACTTCAAAAAAGAGGTGAGCTCTCTGATACAAGGGCTCCCAGAGGGGGCCGCACCTGATTTTGATGCCCTGCTTATACCCGACTCAGCCACAAACTCTGCAATGATCGCCTCATATCTCTCATATTATGATATCGAAGGCGTAAGGCTTTTCGGTCCATCCCTGTGGAACACGCCTGACTTCATACGGATAGGCGGTAAAAACGTTGAGGATGCCATCTTTGTGAGCGGTTTTTTCACGGACAGCCGTATTGGTTTTGTACAGGATTTTACAAACTCCTTTTACTATACCTTCGGATATAACCCTTCAGTATGGGAGGCAAGTGCATATGACACGGCAAATATCCTGCAGAACATACTCAGGGATGAGGTCCATACACGCGCATCCCTGAAAGACCGGATTACCTCCCTGAAAGACTACCCTGGTGTATCCGGCGCCACATCCTTTTCCTCAGACGGCTCTCTGGACAAGGTTATCTTTATCCTGACCGTGAAAAACCATACCATCGTCGAGATGCCTCCATCTGAGATCCAGGGATCTTCATACCAGGAAGCGCAACCTTAAGATCCCCTTGATATTCCAGCCGGTCTGAATTATGTATTAGAGATTATGAAGAATATTGCAAAGATACTCGGGCTGATAACGGTGTTAATCCTCGCTGGATGCGCACATGAAACCCCTGGCAAAAGGCCGGTCCAGGAACTGTTTGATGAGGCCACTGTGTACGCCACGGCAGGCAGGATAGAAAAGGCCACAGATGCATTCATGCTGGTACGCACCTATTATCCGGAACATGACCTGGCAAAAAAAGCCCTTCTTAAAACCGCAGACCTTTACTTTGACAAGGAAAAATATGGATCTGCCATACCGGATTACAATGAATTCCGGACTCTTTATCCAACAGATCCAAAGGCGGGATACGCGCTCTACCGCATAGGGATGTGTCATTCCAGGCAGATACCCTCCTGTGACAGGGATCAGACACAGACCCGGCTGGCCATCCATACCTTTAAAACATTCCAAAGACTGTACCCAAACTCTGTATACATAGATGATTCAATCCAGACGCTCACCGAGGCCAGAAAGGTGCTGGCACGTCATGACCTCGCAATTGGAAAATTCTACCTCAAGAATAAAAACTATGAGGCCGCCTGCCGACGTTTTCAGGATATCAAAAAAGAATATCCCGGTCTTGGTCTGGACGACGAAATCAGCCGCCTTATAGAACAATCATGCAACCGGAGATAGCGTGCCCTTTGATCCAAGCTTGCGGACATTGCCCACCCGGACCGTAAAGCGTATCCTGTCAAGGTATTCAAGGTAGGGGATCGCGTATTTCCGGCTGACAGAGCAAATCCCCTTCATATCCGCGGGGCCCAGGTCCTGGTTATCCTGTATAAACGCTCTCACCCTTGTCTTGAGCGCATTATCATGCGTGTCTGCAATATATATATCATCCTTGACCTTCACTATCCGGCCCTGTCTGACCATAAACCCGAGTACCTTTATAATCTCCCTGGAGTCCTTGAGAAGATCAGCGGACAGCACCTTTACATTGGGCGGTTCAAACCCTGCCTTGACCAGCCTCTGATATATCATATCATCAAGCTGGCCGAGGTTTTTATCCAGGCTGGCGCTGAATCCCTTTTTAGAGATAATCGGGCCCTTTTCTTCAAACACCCCGGACTTTATCCCTTCCTGGAGGACCTTGTGAAAAAGTTTGGGATCAAGCCGCCCCTTGAATGACGACCGCAGATGTTCCCTGGATATACCTGGTGCATCCGGATTTTTCTCATGAAAACCCTCCATTGTCGAGACAAGGTGATCCCGGAGCCGGTCCGTGTATACAGAGGACACAAAAAGATCGTTCATTGCATCAAAACGTACGATGCGTCCCCTTGAAAGCATATCCATAAGCGGCTTGTCCATTGATCCGGGTTTGACAGCCAGTCTTGCAGAGATATCCCGTTTTGATATACCCTGTATGCCTGCATCCCTCACTATTGCGTCTATACGATCACAGATATCCCCGCTCATGAGCAATGATGCCACCTGGCTGGAAAAACGTCTCCTGGGAAGGGGGTTCAGCACCTCTCCTCCGCCTATAGTGGCCTGAGGGGAGATATCCCTCAGGATAAACCTGTCGCCATACATGGCCACAACGGGCTCTTTGAGCCGTATCCTTGCCACAGTCTCTTCGGAAACCTGGTGAAGACTGATCTCCCCCATGGTCTCCGAGGTGCCCAGATACATCTTTATACCGGCCTTTCCCGGCTTTTTAAGCAAATTGACCCTGGCATCGATAACACGTGTGGGTCTGAATGTTCCAGAGGGAACGAGCCAGTTTCCCCTGGTTATATCCTCAACAGACAGGCCCTGGAGGTTGACCGCAGTGCGCATGCCCGCCATGGCATTCTCCACCTCCAGTGAATGTACCTGAAGGGTCCTTATCCGGGCCTTTTTGCCTGTCGGGAGGAGTTCTACCTCCTGGTCATGCTGAAACATACCCCGAAGCAGGGTCCCGGTGACAACCGTTCCAAATCCCTTCATGGTAAAGACCCTGTCAACGCCAAGCACGGGGATTCCTGTCGTCTGCCTCTCCTGAACCATATCCACCATTTTATCCAAAGCATCGAGAAAGACACCAAGGCCCTCTCCGCTGACCGAACTGACAGGTATAATCGGGGCATCCCTTAAAAGGGTATCCCTGAGAAACCCCTTCACATCCTGTGTTGCAAGATCAAGGAGATCTTTATCCACCAGGTCTGTCTTGGTGAGGGCCACTATGCCCTTATCGATCCCCAGGAGTTCGCATATCTGCACATGCTCCCTTGTCTGCGGCATAACCCCCTCATCCGCTGCCACCACAAGGACCACAAGATCAATGCCTGAAGCGCCTGAAAGCATGTGGCGAATAAACCTTATATGTCCTGGAACATCCACCACGCTAACGATCTGTCCGGAGGGCAGACCAAGGGAGGTAAAGCCCAGTTCAATGGTCAGCCCCCTTTCTTTTTCCTCCTTCAATCGGTCACAATCCACCCCTGTAAGCGCCTTGATAAAAGAGGTCTTCCCATGGTCCACGTGCCCTGCAGTACCTATAACAATCCTTTTCATGGCTTTGAGTGTATACCGATAAAACCGGGTCAGTCAATTTTATATGAAAAAACTGTCAAAGAGTCGCAACATACGATCGGGAAGTTTAATTGTCGCTCATCAAAGACCATGGCTGGAAGATTACCCTGAATCGTGGCCTCGATATATTTCAGCACTATGAAATGAATGCTTCCTTTGCGATCAATAACAGATTGCATGAATATAGATCGTGCAAAGCATTTGAAGTGACTTTTCTGAAGCAAAGGGGGCAGACCCAAAACAGATATTGAATAATTTCATATAATCTGAAGAACCCGGCTGATTACATTACCTGCAAAAAAATATTTTGACAGGCGCCTTTATCCCGCCCATTAACAAAAGGACCTTAACCACAAATAAAAACATCTCATACGCCTTCTTTATTCTGGAGCTTGACTCCATATGAGTTTATATGAAAAAGGTAGAATACCACCAATGTCATTCCCGCCTGCTAAGTGCGGCGCACGCAGACAGGCGAAGTCAGGGAGACATGGTTTTCCCGTCCTTGGTTGTGAGCGCAGCTCCTGCGGGTTTATAAGGGATACACATGAAAAGATCCGAAAATAAAAGGGTTCTGGCCATCATTGCAGTTGTCATGATCGAGGTCTTTATGCGGGCCGCATATGCATCTGTCCGTATCGACCCCATTGTCTATACCCTTCTGGCCAGGGTTCTGGAGATGATCGCAATACTGGCCATTGCAGCGACAAACTGCGGGATACAGACCAAAAATATAAAAAAAGAGGTCCTTTGGGGGCTTGGTGCATCTGTAATTTTTGGCCTGGCAGCCATAACTGCAGACCTTGTCTCAAGGATCGTCCTTGCTCCGGGTATCCTGTGTGAGATGCTGCCTGTGCAGCATGTAAAAAACGTCTGGATCTTTCTGATAACAGGGTGCATCCTCGCCCCCCTTGTGGAGGAGATGTTCTTTCGTGGCCTGTTCTATGCCTGGATCAGGAAGGGCCTCCCGGTATGGATCTCCGTGATCATGTCCGCTGTTTTTTTCGCATCCATGCATGGTTCTGTTTCCATCATACAGCTGGTGGGCGGCCTGGTCTTTGCCATGATATACGAATGGAGAAAAAATATCTGGGCAGCATATGTCGTACACGCCCTTGCCAATTTCGGGATATGGATCATTCCCCTTGCCTACCCGCTGATCTGGTCAAAGGTCATGTCCATTTGGGCATAAGATCAAACCACGGATCAGCCATCGTAGTCCCCGGGGTAACATAAAAACCCCTCCTTGAACCGGGAGGGGATGAATACACAATGAACTACCCCGCAGCAAGCTACGGGGTATCAAAACTTTCTAAGGGGGGTAACCGTTCACGGAACGTGCTTTCCGCGTCACCCCCGCGAAGGCGGGGGTCCAGAGGCAGCACGGGAAGGGA
>JAYEKR010000260.1:0-8502 GCA_034661115.1 Thermodesulfobacteriota bacterium
TTAGCCGAGCCAATGTGTTTATCTGATGCGATTAACCTAGTCTAACATACGCCTCGCCCCCGGGCAATCCCTTTCACGTAAACCCGCATGAGAATAAAGGGATTGATTACAAAAGGGATATCCAATAGGTAATATCCATGGGGATACGCATATGTTCGGGCACATACAGGTCAAGACGCATCGAGTGCCCGTCTTCGGGGGTGAGGCCTACAACGGACCGGGTAAAGGAGGCAATCTTTTCCTCTTTGGGTATGGATTTCGCCGGACTGAATTGCCTTGACCTGTTTTCCGGCAGCGGCAGCCTGGGCATTGAGGCGTTGAGCAGGGGGGCCAGGCACGTGGTCTTTGTGGACAGCAGCAAAAAAAGCATCCGCGTGATTGAAAAAAACCTCGCAATGCTCAAGGCCCGGGACCACTCCAGGGTCATATGGTCTGACGCGGCGCGCTTTATAAAAAAATGCCCGGACCGCTTTGATTGTATCTTTATGGATCCCCCTTATAATAAAGGGCTTGCATCTCAAACAATCCATCGGGTATATCAACTACTTAACACACAAGGGATATTAGTTATCGAACATTCAAGGGATGAAAAAATAGACATAGAGAGTTTTAGAGATACAGGAAGATCCAGGGTACGCACCTATGGTAAGACCGTGATAACCTACCTGGAAAAGGGGATAGAATGAAATCAAGACTGGCCGTATGTCCCGGATCCTTTGACCCGATCACCAACGGACACCTTGATATTGTGCACCGGGGGCTCAATGTCTTTGACCGGATCATCATAGCCATAGGCTATAACCCCATGAAGCAGGATCTCTTTACCATAGATGAAAAAATAGAGATGATCAGAGAGTCGGTCAAGGACACGCCGGCCATAGAGGTGGACTCTTTCGAGGGCCTGCTCGTGGACTATGCCCAGGAGATGGGGGCAGAGGCCATACTGAGGGGGCTCCGTGTAATATCCGATTTTGAGATGGAGCTGCAGCTGGCCCTGATGAACCGGAGGCTTTGTGATAAGCTGGAGACCTTTTTCCTGATGACCAACTACAGCCACCTCTTTGTCAGTTCTTCGATTATCAAGGCAACCGCCATGTCCGGCGGTTCTGTAGAAGGACTTGTGCCCGAAGCGGTAAACAAAAGACTCATGGAGAAGTTTTCAGCAATGAAAACACGAAAAAAAGGAGAATAATATGAAGATATCAAAGACGGTTACAAACATACCCGCGTCCCCCACCCTCGCCATCACGGCAAAGGTCGCAGAGATGAGAAGCCAGGGCAAGGAGATTATAGGGTTCGGGGCCGGTGAACCGGATTTCGATACACCCGAAGATATAAAGGTCGCTGCCATCGATGCCCTTGAATCGGGACAGACAAAGTACACGCCTGTCGCCGGCATCCCCAAGATCAGGCAGGCAGTCTGTGACACAATAAAAAAAGACTATGGTATCGACTACTCCATGGAAAATGTCATTGTTTCATGCGGGGCCAAACACAGCCTTTTCAATCTCTTCCAGACCCTTTTTGATGCCGGGGACGAGGTCATCTGCCCGGCGCCCTACTGGGTCTCATACCCTCCAATGATAGAAATATCCGGGGCAAAACCTGTTATAGTTGACACCACACTGACCGGAATGAAACTCACGGCAGACATGGTAGAGGATGCCATCACAAAAAAAACAAGGGGGATCATCATCAATTCGCCATGCAACCCTTCAGGCATGATATATGAGAGAAAGGAGATGGAAAAAATCGCTGAACTCTGCCTGAAACATGATATCATCATCATCTCGGACGACATCTATGAAAAACTGATCTTCAACAAAAACGAATTCTTCAGCATGGCCACCATCTCACCTGAGGTGGCAGCAAAAACCTTTATTATACACGGGGCATCAAAGACCTTTTCCATGACAGGCTGGCGTGTCGGCTATTGCATCGGCGATGCCGGGGTAATAAAGGCAATGTCAAGGTTGCAGAGCCAGAGCACATCAAACCCCACAAGTTTTGCCCAAATCGGGGCACTCAAATCACTCACCGCAAACCATGACAGGATCATAGAGGAAAGAAGGGTTATATTTGAAAGGCGCAGGGACATCATGGTCTCAAAATTACGGGAGATCCCGGGTTTTGATATCACCTCGCCAGAAGGGGCCTTTTATTGTTTCCCCTGTGTACAGGAACACATGGACCGCTTTGCATCCGCCTCCGGACTTGCCGAATACCTTATAGAAAACGCCAATGTAGCGGTTGTTCCAGGAGAGGGATTCGGGGCTGCTAACTATATGCGGCTCTCCTTTGCCACCTCTGAGAAAAATATCATCAACGGACTCGGGCAGATCAAGGATGCCATCGAAAAACTATAAAGGCCCAGGCAGCGCCCGGTTTTATGCCGACAGAACGCCATCGAGGCATGGGCCATGGATCAATATAGATCCAGAGATCACAAAGGGACCTAGATTCAAGAATTGACTAAAGAAAAGATTTAAAAAACCGATAAAGAAAGTAACAATTCTTGAGGGGAAAGGGGTATTCGTTATGAACGTCAATGGTTATCAGGCATATAAAAAGACCCAGATACAGACAGCCGACCAGGGAACTCTGATATTGATGTGCTACAACGGTGCAATCACCTTTTTGAAACAGGCAAAACAGGCCATTGAAAACAAGGATGACAAAAATCGCAGTACGCTCTTTACAAAGGCGCAGAAAGTCATCTGGGAGCTCAACAACAGCCTCAATTATGAAGCCGGAGATGTAGCATATAAGCTGGATGCCCTGTATCACTACATGATCCGCAGGATTATTGAAGCCGATTACAATGAAAATACAGAGGCGATTGATGAGGTGGTCGGACATCTCGAGGAGATCAGGGAATCATGGGAGACCATCATCCAGAAGACCAGATAGGTGGGTACCTCCTTCAATGGAAAAAGCTTTGTCTCGAACAGGTGGATGCCCTTTCCCGCAATGAACTCGATATAATTGAACCCATCCACAGGCAGTCCGTGTCTATCCAGATACGCCTTGATAAATGCATCTCAAAGACCGGGACAAAGGCCCTCAGGCCCAGAGACATGGAGGTAATGAAGGAGATCCTTTGTCTTGAGCAGAAACTGGAGAGTGAACTGCAAACAGGCTCTCAATTGATTCTGGAAAAAATCGGACAGCTCAGGAAAAACCGTTCATCCATTGCAGGATATAAACAGCCGCGCACCTCAGCGCGCCTCCTGAATAAAAGCACCTGAGTGGTCATTGCGAGCATTACCCGTTTGTTAAAATCGAATCCCGCTTACAGTCATTCCGACAAACGCAGGAGACTGTCCGAAAATATTTTTCCCTTGAATATTACACTCGCAACCCACTGATATTATTATCACTGAATCTTTCAAAACACCAATCATTGATAGTTTCGCAACAAATTGTCACTCCGATGAAAATCAGGACCCAGACAAGCTGTAACTGTTTAATATGACTGGATTCCCGCCTTCGCCTGTCTGCGTGCGACGCACAGGCAGGCGGGAATGACGAAGGGGCAACGGGAATGACAACCCGAGCATTTGGTTCCCTATCCTTTGCCCCTTGTCTGTGTAATCTGTGGGAAAAAAGGGTTTTGACTCTGCGTCCTCAGCGTTCTTTGCGTCAGAATATTTTCCCTATCCTTTGTCCAAAAGCCCGGCTCATGCGTCTTTGTATCAGGACTGCCCTTTATACTCTTTAATATGACTGGATTCCCGCCTTCGCGGGAATGACAACCCGAGCATTTGGTTCCCTATCCTTTGCCCCTTGTCTGTGTAATCTGTGGATAAAAAGGGTTTTGACTCTGCGTCCTCAGCGTTCTTTGCGTGAGAATATTTTCCCTATCCTTTGCCCAAAAGCCCGGCTCATGCGTCTTTGTATCAGGACTGCCCTTTATACTCTTCAAGGAGTATGGGGATAAAGGTATTGACATCCTCTACAATACAATAGGTGGCTATACGGAAAATGGATGCATGGGCATCTGTATTGATGGCGATTATGAGCCCTGAATGCCTCATACCGGAAAGGTGCTGAACTGCGCCCGATATACCGCATGCGATATACACACCCGGGGCAACGGTATTGCCGGTAACACCTATCTGGTGCTTGTATCCCAGCCACCCCAAATCGCATACACCGCGCGTTGCGCCGACAGCGGACCTTGGAAACAGGGCTGCCAGATCCTCTATGTGCAGGAGATTTTCTGCACTACCGATGCCCCTGCCTGCAGAGACGATCACCTCTGCATCCGAAAACCCCATATCCTTGGGGGTGGATGCCTTTATCTCCAGGGTCCTGGTTGTCAGTGGCGGTTCATCGACTGACAGGATATCCACTGACCCACTGGCTAAGGGGGCATTATCAAAACCTTTCCATGCACCCGGCAGCACGGTCAGTACAACAGGCCCGTCCAGCGGCCGGGTCTGTACCCGGATTTTTCCACCAAACATGGATCTGGTAAACGATGCATCAGGTGATATCGCCTCTATACCGGTTATACATGCCGCATCAAGATCCACGGCCAGCCCCGGGGCAAGATCATATCCCATGGAGACATGGGGCATACAGATACAGGCGGACCGACCGTGGCCTATGATGCCTTTTATGATCTTTTTATACGACTCTGCATTGTAGAGATTCAGATATTGGGCCTTTATAGCGACAACATCGATACCTGTATTTTCTGAGAGTTCATTGGCCATGGAAGACAGCTGCGAACCGGAACCAAGGACAATAATGGTCTTTTGACCCGAACCAAGGTCTTGTGCAAACGAAACCGCCTCATAGGTCTCAGGAAGTATCTTTCCCTGTATATGCATGGCGATAATGTACATTGGTGTATTCATATCAATCCCATATTATAACACCGCATTTTTATGGAGTATATCCAACAGGGCATTTGCCTTTTCCTGCGGAGACCCATCGATGAACGTGCCGCTTACACCCGCCGACGGATAGCTGACCCCGGTAATAACCTCCCTGTCCATGCGGTCTGCGCACCTGGAAGGCTCCATGACCTCGATCTGCTGACCTCTGGCCCTCAATACATTTGAAAGAGAGGGATACCCCGGGGTATTGATGCCGGATTGAACGGTGATCAGGGCCGGCAGGTCGATATCCATACATTCGCGCCTGCCTTCCTCGATCTCTTTTTCCACATAGATAGTACCTTTATTGGCTTCGATATCCTGATATATAACCGAGGTTGCGTACGGCAGGCCAAGGATACCGGCAAGGAGCTGCCCCACCTGGCATTCCATGTCATCCTCTGCCATAATGCCTGTGAGGATAAGGTCATAATGCCTGTTTTGCGCATATTCCGCGATCATTGACGCCCTCATATAGGGCAAGATATACTTTTTTGTCTCCACCGGTATATGCACACCGTTGTCCGCACCCATCTCCAGGGCCTTGAGTATAGTTTTTTTCACCCTGTCAGGCCCCAGGGACAAGGCATCTATTACACTGCCCGGGATACTTTCCCTTATGCGCAGCGCCTCTTGAACGGCAAACTCATCAAACCGGTTCATTCTGAAGACAGTACCCGGTTCAAAACGTATCCACGTCGCGGTCTCATCGGTCGCGGTCTCATCAATGGATACGGTCTCTGCAGAATCCAAGACCTGTTTTACGCATACAAGGATCCTCACGCCTCTGGCTACATGGCTTTTCATATACACATGATAAGGCATGAAAGACCGGATTGCAAGAATAAAAACGAACGTTCGCTCGATTTATCCTTGACACCCACCCTTCCCCGCTGTATCCTGCTGCCATGAGTGAGATATACATAATCCGGCACGGTCAGGCATCCTTTGGACAGGACAACTATGATCGGCTTTCTGCCCTTGGTATACAGCAGGCCCGAATACTCGGAGACCATTTCAATGATACAGGGCTCCGGATAGACGCAGCCTATTGCGGTACATTGCAACGCCAGAGATCAACCGCAGATGAGGTCCTGAGGCTCTGCCAGAAAAACAGCCAGCCTTTGATAATCCTTGACAAGCTCAATGAATATGACTCCGCTGCGATTGTCTCCTCGCAGGTCCCGGACATGATAGAGAATGACCCGGGCCTCCATGTAGATCTTGAAAAGATGTATACCAGCAGTGAATCCTTCAAAAAGATCTTCGAGCAGGCCATGTTCAGGTGGGTATCCGGCCGGCATGACAAACCCGGCGTCGAGACCTGGGAAGGTTTTGTCTCCAGGGTATCGGGAGCCATAAAGCAAATCATGAAAGATCATGACCGGGGATCGAAGATCCTGGTGTTCACCTCGGGAGGCCCTGTATGTGCAACCCTTAAATGGGTCCTGGGGCTCAGTGATGAAAGTGCGATACAGCTCAACTGGCAGATCGTGAACACATCTTATTCACGTTTCATGTATAATGAACAACGAATCACATTAGCAGGCTTCAACAGCATAGCGCACCTGGAAAGACACAGCCAGCAGATGATCACATACAAATAAAAGGAGGAAGCAATGGATTTTGAGATTCCGGAGAAAATAAAGGTCATAACAGGGATGATAGATGAATTTGTGGACAAGGAGCTCATCCCCCTTGAGCCGGAATTCATCAACAATGATTTCAGGTCAATGCTGCCGGTGCTTGAAGAAAAACGGCAGATGGTGAAAAAGATGGAGCTGTGGGCGCCAAACCACCCCAAGGAATACGGGGGCATGGGGCTCAACCTTGTGGAACACGGGTTTGTATCTGAATCGCTGGGACGCTCTCCTTTGGGACATTATGTATTTGGCTGCCAGGCACCGGATGCAGGCAATATCGAAATCCTCTACCTGCACGGCACGGATGAACAAAAGGAAAAATATCTCAAACCCCTGATTGATGGAAAGATCCGAAGCTGCTTTTCCATGACAGAGGTGGAGCTGGCCGGGTCCAACCCTGTCATGATGGAAACCACGGCAGTCAAAGATGGGGACGACTATGTCATAAACGGCCAGAAATGGTACACATCATCCTCGGATGGAGCGGCCTTTGCCATTGTCATGGCCGTGACCGACCCGGATGCAGCCTCGCCATATCTCCAGGCAAGCATGATCATTGTGCCCACAGACACCCCTGGATTCAACCAGGTAAGGAACATCCCTGTAATGGGTGAACCGGGGACAGACTATACAGGTCATGGCGAAATCCTCTACCAGAACTGCCGTGTGCCCCAGAAAAACCTTCTCGGCACACAGGGGCACGGGTTTGTCATTGCGCAGGAGAGGCTCGGACCAGGCAGGATTCACCATTGCATGAGATGGATCGGAATCTGCAACAGGTGTTTTGACCTCATGTGCAAAAGGGCATCCGAAAGGATTATCTCTCCAAACGGCAAGACCCTGGCAACCAAACAGATCATCCAGGCATGGATTGCCGAGTGCGCTGCAGATATCCAGGCGGCCCGCCTCATGACCCTGAACGCCGCATGGAAGATTGAAAAATACGGGGTCAAAGAGGCCAGGGAGGATGTATCTTTGATCAAATTCTTTGTGGCGAACATCATGCAGAATGTCATAGACAAGTCGCTTCAGGTCCATGGCGGCCTGGGCGTGACCGATGATATCATCATCCCGTTCTTCTTCCGGCATGAGCGCGCGGCCCGCATCTATGACGGGGCCGACGAGGTCCACAAGATGTCGGTATCCAGGAGGATACTCAAGGGCTACGAAAACCGGGAAATCCGGTAGGGGCGGATACACCATTGCGATTTGACACATTCAAGGGTTTGATGGACCTGTCAGAAGAAGATATGTACCGGGATCTCTTCGTGCAGAACCGCGAAGAGATCCAAATCAAGAAAGAAAAGACAGCCATAAAAAACCTTGCCCTGATCTTTGATGCAGCCCTTTTTATAAGCAATGAAAAGGGGTTTTCCTCAATGAGTCTGAGGGATCTGAGCGCAAAAACGGGCCTGAGCATGGGCGCGATGTATTCCTATATCTCGAGCAAGGACAAGCTCCTTGACATGATGCACCAGTATGGAAGATCCATGGTCTTAAAGGTGCTTATAGAATCTCTGGACGGTATTGATGACCCAAAAAAACAGCTCGAAACCACGATACAGACACACCTCTACCTCAGTGAGTTTATGCAGCCCTGGTTCTATTTCTCATACATGGAGACCAAAAACCTGCACAAAGACCTCCATAAAAAGGCCATAGAGTCGGAGTTATTCACCGAACAGATATTCGTTGATATCATGGAAAAGGGCATCTCCAAACAAATCTTTCATCGAGTGGATGCACGCCTGACTGCATCTCTTTTAAAGGCCATGCTCCAGGACTGGTATCTCAAACGCTGGAAATACAAGGACCGCGGGGTGAAAGTCGAGGAGTATTCTGATTTTGTAATAGATATTTTATCATCATATCTCTATTTTTGAAGGGTAAAACAAGGAGGTAAGGCCGTGAATACAATGGGCAGAGAAGTCATGGACAAGGCAGTAGACATCCGGGATGGCGAAGGATTTGAT
>JAYEKR010000261.1:0-2670 GCA_034661115.1 Thermodesulfobacteriota bacterium
AGGCATCCTTGTTCTCATTGAGCACCTCAACACCCTTGGTCGCCACCTTTTTCCAGTTCAGGACCGGGGTTATGGAACAGGTACAGCTGTCATTAGGGCCGCTCATGCCCCCATAATATCCCCCGCCTGCAAACTCCACCTTGTCGATGACACTGCCGCCTATGGCATGCATCAGACCCTCTACCGGTATTTCCATCCCGCCCATCTGCCTGGCGATCTTTTTTACCGCCTTTTTACGGGCATTGAAGATCCCCTTGTCTGTTCCTTCAACAGTGATCAGGACCATATCCTTTTCCCCTATAAAGGACCGGAACAGCGCCTTCATCTTGGGATGCAGACCGAGAAAGGCCATGCCCCACAGCTCGGTAACAAGCTCGAACCATCCGACCTTGTGGACAAACTCCAGGTATTTGTCCAGGTCCTCAAACCCGAAGATATAGGTAGAAGACAGGGTAGGTTTGGGATAGGTCTTCATGGCAATCTCGGTGATAACCCCAAAGGCCCCGCCTGAACCAAGGAAAATCCCGGCCATGTCCGGCCCATTGCATTCCCTGAAAAACCAGTCTTTGCAGTTTACGTTGGCAAGGGACCCGGTCTCTATGATATCGCCGTTTGGCAACACCACCTGCAGGGTCAGGACATTCTCTGACGGCCACCCGTATTCGGGCGCATTGATGGAAAAGCAGTTATGACCGACACCTGCACCCAAAGTAGCACCGTGAAGACCATGGGGACCAAGGACACCCAGAGTGAGACCCTTTTCACTGAGCTGATGCTCGAGGTCTCCCCAGCGTATACCGGGCTGGAACCTGACCGCGTTCATGCCGTTCTGGTAATCCAGCACCTTGTTCATGGAGGTCATATCCAGGATTATGGCACCCTTACCCTTTAAGGGCGTTGCCGCACCTGTCATATCATGACCGCCTCCACGGGCGATGACCGGAATCCTGACCTTGTTTGCCAGCTTCACGATTTCAGAGACCTCTTCCGTGGTATGCGGAACAACCACTATATCCGGTGCGGCATATTTATCCGAAAGGGGGTAGAAAAAGGCCCCTCCGAAATCCTGGATCGCATAGGTCCACCTTGTTGCATCGTCACAGCGGACAAACCCCTTGCCCACTATCCCTGATATATCATCAACCAGGGTCTCTATCTTTTTCTTATCCATAAATCCCTCCGTTGTTTTCATTGGAATGAATATCACTCCAACTCTTCCAGACAGGCATGAACCCGAGCGCACACAGGTTCTCAAAAACGACCATCATGCCGAAAAACATCATCATGCTGCCCTGAAAACGCATGCCT
The DNA here is from genome assembly GCA_034661115.1 of Thermodesulfobacteriota bacterium. GTDB lineage: Bacteria > Desulfobacterota > Desulfomonilia > UBA1062 > UBA1062 > JAYEKR01. Next base: position 1,309 of record JAYEKR010000261.1, read on the forward strand.
ATAAAAAACCACGGCAGGCTTGCGGCAAAGACCAGACCTCCTGTCCATGCAAGTGTACCCCTGGACACAGAAGACCCGCCAGTGCATGCATAAAGGCCGAACATGGCACCAAAACCAAGGGCAACCGGGGCCACACCAACCATGGGCAGACCGATCTTCATCTGGAAAACCAGCATCATAATCCATAGCAGGGCCTGTGCCGCTGCAACCGGTATGGCGACAAGCACTCCGGTAATCAATGAACCGGATACCATGGCGCCAAGGACCAGAAGCACCAGGAAAGAGGCCGCAATGATCACTGGATAGACATGACGAGTGGTATCGTTAAGGACCTTTGTCATACCGAGCAGGCCCCCGCCCAGAGAAAACCGGCAATGCTCATATGGGTGCGTATCGATATAGGTCTGCATGGAAGAGGCATATGCATTGATGGCTGCAGTGTCCTGTTTCGGAAAAAACGGGGATATTACAGCCCTTGTATACTTGGGACCCATAAACGCCTCGGCACCTCCCTCTTCCATTACCATGCCGGACATACCGAAGATCTTGTCCCTGGTTACAGGAACGGTCTGCCATTTCGGGTTGGCATCCATAAGCATGCCCCTTGTCATGCATACCATCATATCAAACCCGATGCTGTCAGTGGCTCCGCCTTCATTTCGGAGAAACCGGCTGAATGCGCCGATGGCATTCATCGCCTCGGGCTCAAGCAGACCTCCGGGTGCGTCCGCCTCCACATACACAAGGAGCTGCCTGGGGCCCATAAACTTTTCACTAAAGATGGAAAAACACTCGGCCCAGGGGTGCCCCTCAGAGATATAGTCGTACCCGGGTACATTATCACCCACATTGAGCTTTGTAGCAGAAAAACATCCCAGACCGATCACAAGGGCAAAGCCAAGGAGTATCCAGGCATGACTTGATCCGGACCTGGCGCCTGTTTCCGGTTCAACCTGTCCATTTGCCTCTTTTGGTTCAGGAAAGAGCGAAATCATAAGAGGCAGACCAAGCACAATAAACCCGAATCCACCCACCATCCAAATTATACCGGCATATCCCATACCCTGAAACATAGGCACAGGGACCAGGCACATCACCGCAGAAACAAGCCCCAGTATAACCATGGCAGCTATCAGGGATGTCCGGGAAAAGGCCCCTGAAATGGACGCATTTTTATCCCCTGTCTCCTTAAACAACCTGTAATATTCGGCCATTATCATGGCGCTGTAACCCATGGATACGAGACCTAGCACCAGAGGAAAGAGCAAGGCCATTGGATGGAGTTCAATGCCCAGCATAGCGCAGCCACCAAGGACCCACACCATAGACAAACCCAGACAAAGCAGCGGGACAATCACCCCG
>JAYEKR010000261.1:2680-8478 GCA_034661115.1 Thermodesulfobacteriota bacterium
AGGATAATGACAATCATCGCCACTGCGGCAATGGGTATATCCCTTTTTCCCATCTCGGTCATCTGCGCGGTAAGGACCTCCTGGCCCATAAAATAGAGGTGGTGGTTGTCGTCATCGATCCTGGACCTCAGGTCGCGCAACCCCTTGAGCAGGCCCGCATTAAATGCCGCCACTCTCTGTGCCTCATACTTTTCAAAGGAACCCCTGTCTTTTTCAGACAGCTGATTATATGCGGTGCGGGCATCCTGCTGGATATTTGTAAGGTTGGCGGTAATCATGACCGCGGTAGAGTCATAGGCAACATATTTGCCCGGACCCATGGGGTTTATTGCCACCTTGCGTTTGAGTTTTGCAAATTCATCAGCAGTGGTCGGCCATGCGTATCCCAGAATCGGCTCTATACTGAGACCATCGGCCGTATTGTTATAGTGATCCATGCCCTTGGAAAGAGACACAATACCCCCGGGCAAAACACCTTCAATCGCAGTAAGGCCCTTGGAGATCTCGTCTATCTTTTTTATGGTTTCAGTATTGTAGACATCCCCCTGCTCCAGATCGAGGATACACACCAGCATCCGCAGCGTTGGAACCATATCATCGATATCATGCATGCCCTGCAAAAACTCGTGCTCGGATAGATACATGGGTTCCATGGGATCTGAAACCAGATTCAACCCCTTGAGCTGAAACGCAAAGAATAGAGTCAGCACCAAAAAGGCAACGATTCCCGCCCGCCTGTATTTCAGTATGACATCAATATCAACGTGTTTTGCAGCATTTTTCATTGTCATTTGTCTTCCCCCTTTGGCATTGATGTCCCTTGCCAGGCAACCTGGGGACCGGCAACAATACCCACTGCACCATACTGACCCACAATCACGCCATGGATCCTGCCGGACGCATCCACATCAAGGGCGACACCGCTTAACCAGCCCCGCGTAACCTCTTCAGGGACCCGGGAGACCTTCCAGGTCATGCCATTGTCGGATGTTTGCAGGAGGGCCCCACCGGAACCCGCGGCCAAGCCGGATCCTTTGCAAAGGTCAACACAGAAAAGCTCCGGACCGCTAACCCCACAGTCCGCCTCCTGCCAGGTCCGGCCCATATCAAACGAACGGACAAGGGTGCTGTCTATTCCGACCGCAAAGAGCATATCCTTGTCTCCGGTAAGACCGTAGAGTACCCTCCCTATCATCATATACGGGTCATAAAGCGGAGATTCGGCCTCCTGCCATGTATCGCCATCATCATCACTGATGAAGATCCGCCCTAAATCGCCCACCATACATATATGTGTCTCATCCAGCATCCGCACATCAAAGAGGCTGAACTCTCCACCCAGATCTGATGCCAGATCAAAGGAGGCATTCTTCCATGTCCTGCCCCCATCCGAGGTAACGACCACGGTTGAATTTGCACCTACGGCACAACCGTTTTCGGCATCAAAAAAATCAACCGCCAGGAGATATCGGTCTGCATTGGAATCCTGCTTGACCCAGGTCTTACCACCATTGGCAGTATACAGGATCATACCTGCCTGACCGGTAATCCACCCTTGTGAACCATCAGGAAAACATACGTCGGCAAGGGCATAGCTGGTATGGGATTCCACTGCCTTCCATGTATCTCCTTTGTTTTCGCTAAGGTAGATAGAGCCCCTGTCCCCTGTAAGGATATAGGCATTGTCGGATATAACGGCTGAAGCAAAAAGATTGGTATCTCCAATACCATCGGCGGCATAGGATTGAAACGGCACCATAACACACCCCAAGAGGATAACCATGGCACACAATACCCTTGTTTTATTCCCCATTTCTTACTCCTCTATTATCATTATATAATCCCTGCTTAATGCCGGGCACAAAGCATGCAACAAAATGATGCGGGGCAATAATTATTGCCCCGCATCATTGATTTCTACCTGGAAAACTTGGCGAAACCGGCCCGGGTAAAGTTCTTTTTGTTGATACCCTCACTAAAGGTCTTCATATAACAACCATCCCTGAAGGGCCCGCAATAGGTCGAGCCGTGGTCACGCCGCATATTCACCATGACCTGTCCCCATTTGAAGACAAACCTGCATGACCCGTCCTCGGTTGAAAACGGGGCACCGCACCAGTACTGCCCCTTCCACAGCTTGCCGTTTTTATCATTGATGATCTTGTAGGACGGGACACATGTGCCCTTTTCCACCCATCCCTGGCAGGTACCATATGAGTAGTTGGGGTCTGTGCTGTCTGAATTAAAGACATAGACCTTGGTCTTGACCCAGATGATATTGGTGAGGTTCCACGGTGCGCCCTTCCATTCAGGGTCCTCAAACCCCACCTTCAACTTCTTATTGCCGGCCAGGTCGCCGCCTACCAGGGCATCACCCTTCTTGACCAGCTTCTGGGGCGCGGATGAAACATACGGCACAAGCGCGTCTTTTTCCTCTATAAACTGATACCTGGCCTGCTCCATGGCACTCCTTGGTCCACCGGACCAGTAATCATCCGGGCCATTATCCAGACCGAAATGCTCCTCTGTACCCGAAAGCCGGTGCGAGACCCTCCTGATCTTTCTCAGTTCCGGTGTCCATACAAACCTCATCCCTCCATCCATAGGATACAGGGCATAATGGACCAGGGTTCCAGTCCCAGCGATATTAAACGGCTCTTTCAATACAGACAGCTGTATATAATCAAACCTGGATCTATCCTTATCCGCAGGCAAGCAGTAATTTTCCATCAAGAGCTTTTTTTCCAGGCCTGAACGATTCACGGAAAACCAGCGCATCAACTGGTGACAGTCACCTCGGACAAAATACTCCATAAAGACAGTATTCCACATCAGCTGAGCGACCATATTGGGATCCTTGGGGTCCGGTTCGGGAAACGGCAGGCCCTTGACCCCGCGCACCTTTTCACCTGTGGCGGCATCAACGATACCGTTATTCTCGTCAAGCTTGTACTTGCCGATATTGGAATCCCAGTTTTCCAGGACCTCTTTGGGCCAGAATCCCTTTTTGTCAAAATCAAGCTTGCCGATATTCATGGTCAAATCACCTTTTTTGACGGCATCCATGATGAAATCCGGGACAAGCCCATCGATTTTCTGAGCATTATCCTTTGTGATCACATCCCCGGGGGCCACATCGGCCCAGGCCGGAGACACCAAAAAACCCAACAGAATCACAGTGAAAACAAAAAGCCTTGCATGTCTCATACTACCTCCCCATGGTCATATTTTTTCCCGGCTCATATTTACATACTGACCCGCGAACAATGCATGAACATAGCCTGCACTATTCTTAGTGGTGGTTAATAACACAAGACCTCGAACAGATGCAACCTTTATTTCAGGTGAAAAACAAAAAGCCTGCAGAACCAGGAAAAGCACGGGAAAACCTCTGACTACAATACAAAAACACAGGGCAAACGTGGTCAAACCGGGAACAGTCAAAAAAACTCAGACAACCCTTTGTATACAGGCTTCAAAAACCCCCTAAGGCATTTACGGATGTACCATCCTCATCCTTATTTTAAGGTCTTATGCCGTAACCATTCGAAATGTGGGTAAAAATCGAAGAACAACAAACGGAAATCAACCTGAATATGCTCGTCCACTGTACAAAAAACAAAGACCCAATCTCCAGCTTCGCCTGCCTGCAAACGGACAATGCCCCCTTTCCCCTCTTCACATCCCCGTGATTCTTACATATTAGCGAAAGCAATCCCCTTGACCTGTTTTGCCGCGACCTGACGGCCATACATCAAAACACAAGCTCCTTGACAAGATCCCTAAAATATAATATACACTATTATTAGTGCTTGCAATTAAATTGCGGATTTGGTCCATGTTTATATGATACCGTTATATTCGGCATCACGGCCCCAAGACGGGCATTCAACAAAAAAACATTGATCAGAATGTCCCTGGTATGTAAATATAGAAACACTCAATAAACCATAAGGAAAAGACATCGTGACAGGAAACACTGCATTGAAGCAACCAAAGAAACGGGTTAAACGCATGAAAGGCATGGATCGCAGAAAACAGATCCTGGCAACCGCACAGCGTATCTTTGCCGAAGAGTCTTATGAAAATGCGACCATAGCCAAAATCGCTGCGTCCGCAGGCATAACCGAGCCTACCATCTACATGCATTTCAGGAGCAAAAAGGACCTGTATCTCTCTGTACTCAACGAAAGTTATACCAGCATGACCGAGCAGATAAAGCAACTATGGGACATGCCGGGGGACCTCTTTCTTCGTTACAGCACGGCCATCACCGGGATCAGCAAGTATTTGAATGACAGGGAATACATAAACCTGGCCAGATTATGGATGGCCGCCGCCACGATCAATGATCCGGATATCACTTCCATAGTAGTCCGTCTTGACCAGGACCTCATGCACTTTCTTTCCCGGGACATCAAGACCGCAGCCCGCTGCAACGGCCTCTCATTTAAGTACAGGCCAGAGGCCTTTGCCAGAATCATTGTCAGCCTGCTGAATAATACCGCCACCATGACCCTTTCTGGAGGGGAGATAAGCAAGAATGAAATGGAGGGGATCCTTAGCCTGCTCATTGATTCCTTTGTTATAGACACAGATGTTATAGACACAGAAAAGACTGCTACCGACTGAAGACGGTAGCAGCAGGGGCAATCCTGCATGATTGCCCACTGATTGTTACCATTCACAGGCAGGGCAGAAAAAAGGGCCTTCTCATGGAAGACGCCGACCCATCTGGAACACTGGATTCCCGCCTTCGCCTGTCTGCGTGCGACGCACTTAGCAGGCGGGGATATTGACATCGACAGGTGCGCATCCATGGTCTCGCAAATGTTCCTCTCCTGCGCGGGAAAGGATGAATAATCAATAAAATGAATAACAAAACAGGATGTGGAAAATCAGGCTTGGGCCTTTGCAGACGCAAAGGCGGATTAGATGGTTACTCCGGTTCCGGATTCAAGGTCTCGGTTGGTAAAAAAACAAGGACATGATAGAAGACAACCGACCTTAATCCCAGAAAACCGGACAGGTACACCATATCAATATCTTATAACCTAGATTCCCGGATATCATAACGATAAATCTTTATTAAGCCATCGTAACCAACAAATAATTATGGATTAAATGTATTTTTGCCTTGCCTCAATTATCGTTATGAGGTGACGGGAATCCAGGTTATAACGCTGAGCTGTCGGGCGGCGTGGTCTTCGCCGTCCCGACCAGCGTAATGTTGGGCCATTTAGGTATTTGCGTGCATAGCTTCTGCATGGAGCTTTAAGCCAAGAGCGCCAACAACCTTAAGTATTGTGTCAAACCCAGGTGTGCGTTCTCCCGACAGGGTTTTGTAAAGGCTTTCTCGAGACAAACCTGCATCTCGCGCCACTTGTGTCATGCCCTTGGCACGTGCGATATCTCCTAAAGCTTTAGCAATGAATGAGGCGTCGCCATTCGCTTTTTCGAAGCAGGCTTCAAGGTATGCCGCCATTTCCTCTGGGGTGCGAAGGTGTTCCGCAACATCGTATTTGCTGGTTTTTGTCTTTGCCATGGCTTTCTCCTATAAATTATTAGATAGACGTAAGGCGGTTTTGATGTCCTTAGACTGACTCTTTTTGTCGCCACCAGCCAATAGAATGATCACCTTTTGTCCCATCTTTTTTAAAGTACACCCGATATCCGGGACCATAATTGATCCGTAATTCCGAAACACCTTCACCAACTGGCTTAACATCGCCTGGGTTTCCTGCCGCCAACCTTTCAATCCGGACAAGGATACGAGCACGAGCACGGATATCTTGTAA
>JAYEKR010000262.1:0-8454 GCA_034661115.1 Thermodesulfobacteriota bacterium
TCCCTTCATCGAAAACTTGTTTTGAATGTAACTATATAAATCAAGATCTGACTTTGAAAGATAGAATGTGGACCTGTCCGAGCTGTGGAATTACTTTGGATCGTGATCAAAATGCTGCTAAAAACATTCTTAAACAGGGATTAAAACTGTTAGGCTGTGGATCGGGAACCGATTCGCAGGATAAACAAAAATATGGTGAGGCGTCTGTTGCTAATCAGAGTCTATGACCCATGATGCTCCGCAGCTTGCTGCGGGGTAGTTCACTAATAGTACAGTAACCTTAAAAATGGAGATTTCTTGATGATTAAGCCTTCACCTTTTGCCGGTGACGAGTTCTTTTCCTATCTTGATAAGCTGTTTAATATCACATTAAACGATATTAAAAGCATTATCGCAAACTTTCATGCAGAAATGCACAAAGGACTCTCTGGCCATAAAAGTTCTTTGAGAATGCTGCCTTCTTTTGTTGACAGGCCAAAAGGAAATGAAAAAGGGAAGTTTATTGCCCTTGATTTAGGCGGTACTAATTTCCGGGTACTTGCTGTAGAGCTTGATGGAAAGGGTAACTCGGAAATACTGGCTGCCAGTACATTTGCAATCAAAAAAAAAGATATGCAGGGAACAGGTAAACAGCTCTTTGATTTCATTGCCTCATGTATCGATGGATTTCTTGTGGTTAACAAAATAGACAGGGATAAAATATATGATCTGGCCTTTACCTTTTCTTTTCCGATTGAGCAGACAGATATAGCTGCCGGTAAGCTTATAGCCTGGACAAAAGGTTTTACCGCCAAAGGCGTGGAAGGCGCAGATGTTATTGTTCTCTTAAATAAAGCATTGAAGAGGAAAAACATAGAATGCATAAGGGTTGTTGCGCTGGCTAATGATACCACCGGCACCCTGGTTGCAAAGAGTTTTGTGGATCCTGATTGCGATCTCGGTGTTATCCTGGGTACAGGGACAAATGCCTGCTATCCTGAAAAAACCTCAAATATCCGGAAATTGAAAGGACTGGACCCCCAGGGGCATATGATAATAGATATGGAATGGGGAAACTTTAATAAAGTACGCCGCACTTCTTATGATAAAGATGTGGATGCGGCATCTCCAAATACGGGTTTCCATATATTGGAAAAAATGGTTTCAGGGATGTTTCTCGGAGAGATTACAAGGTTGGTGGTCTGTGACTTGATAAACAGAGACCTTTTATTCACAAACGAACCTGCGGCATATAAAGGTTTTATTGAAAAGGATTCATTGAAGACCGAAGATATGTCCCTTATAGCCGGTGATAACACCCTTGATCTCGGCAAGGTTGAAGGGTTCCTGGCCGAGAACGGGGTTTGCAATACCACACTCCATGACAGACAGGGACTGAAACATCTCTGTGAACTGGTATCTACACGCGCATCCAAACTCTCAGCAGCGGCAATAGCGGCAGTGATTACCTGGATGGATCCGGAATTGAAAAACAAACATACAGTTGGTATTGACGGGTCTTTATTTGAAAAATATCCGGGCTTTGCAAAAAAAATGCTTGAAATCTTCAAAAAACTTTATGGTGCTAAAGCCGGCAACATTCGATTAGTCCATGCAAAAGACGGCTCCGGCAAAGGAGCCGCTATTATAGCTGCTGTAGCAGCACAGCCTGAAAAACAGATTGAGCCCGATTAACCTCCATGCCCGTGATCGGTCACAACAGGGAATGAAAATATAGCAGCAAACCGGCTAGTTACATATGAAACAACAATCTCCCTGTGCAGGCAGTCTTTTCCCTGGAGAATCGGCCGAGGTAGAGCAAACCTTAAAGACCAGGTTTGGATTAGCCAGTGGCATTTTATAAGTTTGTTGACAAACATCCATGTCGCCTGTATTTTTTATGGCCTGCAATGTTCATTATATGTATGGAGGTAAAAAGTTATGTCTGATATAAAGATGAGCATCGGTGACAAGATAACCCTCGGGCTTCTTGTCTCCATGTCTTTTTTTCTGATGTGTGATCTCTATATCACCCCTGGTATCGTCACTGAGCTGGCAGCGGAATATCATGTTGCTGAAAGCAATATCGGTTATGTGGGTTCTGCCTTTGTCCTGATAGGGGCGATCATAAGCATCTTTTTTGGGTATATGGCAGACAAGGCTTCACGGAAAAGACTCCTGGTGGCCACGGTCCTGATAGGAGAGATACCCTGTTTTATGACCGGCCTCCCATTTTTTACACCAGACCTGAAAAGCTTCTTTATCTTGAGAATCCTGACCGGCATAGGTGTAGGCGGGATATACCCACTCACCTTTTCCCTTATTTCTGATTATTTCAGCGCCAGGCACCGTGCCTTTGCCTCTGCAACCATCGATATAGCCTGGGGGCTGGGCATGATGGCAGGGCCAATGCTGGCCGCCTTTGCCGTGAGCACCGGATACGGCTGGAGACTGGCCTATATACTGGCGGCCCTGCCAAACCTGCCGATCGCATTGATATTTATTTTTGTTGCACGTGACCCTGAAAGGGGACGGACAGAAGACGCACTCGAGGCATTGATACAGGATGGTCTTGCCTATTCTCAAAAGATAAAACTCAGTGATTTCAAGATCATTTTTAAAACCCGCACCAATTTGCTTCTCTTTCTTCAGGGTATACCCGGATGCATACCCTGGGGCATCCTGCCCTTCTGGATCATCACCTTCATGGAGACCCAGCGCGGATTTACCAAGATACAGGCCACAACAATATGGGAACTCTTCGGCATAGGCACGGTTACAGGGGGTATTTTGTGGGCCATCCTGGGGGATAAACTCTTTAACAAAAAACCCAGCTACCTGCCCATGGTGTGCACTGCCGGGGTATTTATCGGGACAATCATGATGTTCGGGCTCCTGAATATACCCATATCCCCCCAGACATTGACAGGCCTCTGGGCCATTGGCTTTTTTACCATGGCATTTATGACCGGGATCTTCATCTCTGTTCCGTCATCGAACAACAAGGCCATTCTGATGAATATCAACCGGCCTGAACACAGGGGTTCTGTGTTTGCGGTCTTTAACATCACAGACAATATCGGAAAGGGTATCGGCCCTGCCCTGGGCGGCATCCTGCTCTCAAGCGGCTACACATTCACCTTCATGATGAACTTTGCCATAAGCTGGTGGATCCTCTGTGCTGCAATATTCTCACTGATCATATTCACCATAACAAGTGACCGGCAAAGGCTGCTTGACCACCTTGATATAAAGGCAAAAGAGATGTCAAAGGGGACCATGTCCGGAAAAGAGAATCCGACAATGGCCTGAAACAAAAAAAGGGGACGGTTCCCTTTGTGGCCGGCCCCTTTATCCTGTTTACTCACTAAACAGTGGCATCACAAGGAATGGGTTTTTCGCCTTTGTGTGGTTTTATTTGATATTTTTTTGCTGACGACCTATGTTCAGACAATGTTGTCTCTCATTATCATGCTCTTTATCGGGCTTGTCACCGGTGCAATGACCGGCCTGACCGGGGCCTCCGGTGTGGCCATAGTGGTGCCTCTTGTCAATCTGGTGCTGGGCCTTAGCATGCACGAGGCGATTGGAACCAGTCTCATGGTGGATGTGATTGCATCCATTGCTGTGGCCTGGACCTATTTCAGGGCAGGCAATATCGATTTACGGTCAGGGCTCTGGGTCGCGGCCGGATCCATTGTCGGGGCCCAGTTCGGGGCTGACATGGCAATCGCTGCGCCGGGCAACTGGCTGCAGACAGGCTTTGGCGTCAGCTGCATTATCATGGGCATTATGCTCTGGCGCCGTGGCCTGAACAAAGAGCCTGAGCGCAAACACGGCCCCATGTCGGGTAGTAGCCGCTATCTTATGGCCCTGGTGCTGGGCCTTGGTGTGGGTATTATTACGGGCCTGATCGGGGCCGGAGGCGGCGTCATGATCATGCTGGTTTTATTCTTCATTTTGGGCATGCCCATCCATATTGCCATCGGCACCTCAACCCTTATGATGACACTTACGGCCCTCTCCGGCACCATCGGTTACGGCCTGCATGGCAGTCTTAACCTGCAGGCAGCGACAGTGATCGGCATCAGCGCGGTTGCAGGGGGCATCATGAGCGCGCGACTGGCCAACCGCATAAATGCCCGAATCCTGTCCCGTATCGTGGGGGCCATCTTCACACTGCTCGGGGCATTAATGATAGCCCTGGGGCTGAGTCCACTCATTGGCTGAGTCCGGGCTTGATAAAGCTGGGCGAATAAGGGTTTTATCTGCCGGACACCCCCCTTAAACAAGGAATCCCGGAGATTCCAGGACAATCTATTGACCGTCCATTTTTTCTTTTCTCAAGGTCAGCGGCATTCACAAATACATGCCTTGAGGTCACTGATAAACCTTTTAATGGTTTCCTGGGTTGTATCCCATGAACACATCAACCGGGCGCCGCCGGCTCCGATAAAGGTATAGAATTTCCATCCCTTATCGTGTTGAGCATCAATGACTGCCTGTGGCATCCTGACAAAAACCGAATTGGCCTGTCTGGGAAACATGATTTCTATTTCGGGAATATCCATGATTTGTTTTTCTAGAAATGCAGCACAATCATTTGCATGCCTGGCATAATCAAGCCATGCATTCGTCTTCAGGACCCCCAGCCACTGGGCAGCGATAAACCTCATTTTCGAGGCCAGTTGACCGGCTTGTTTGCAACGATAGGCAAACTCATGCGCCGCTTCCAGATCAAAGAATATAATGGCCTCACCAATGCCCAGGCCATTTTTCGACCCGCCAAAACTCAGCACATCGACTCCGACATCTACGGTAATTTCGCGTGGTGCAACGTTCAGGTGGGCCACAGCATTCGCAAAACGAGCCCCATCCATTTGAACCTTCAATGAATGTGCCTTTGCCTTCTCGTGAATCTGCAAAAGTTCTTCTGGGGTGTATACCGTGCCCAGTTCAGTTGCCTGTGTCACACACACCACTTTAGGCTTTGGATAGTGTATATCACTACGCCTGGTTACGGTTGTCTCTATAGATTGAGGATTGATTTTCCCATTTTCACCTTCCACCATCAGCAATTTCGTGCCGTGTGAAAAAAACTCAGGGGCACCGCATTCATCGGTTTCCACATGTGCAAGTTTATGACAAATAATGCTGTGATATGATTGACAAAGTGAGGCCAGGGACAGGGCATTTGCCGCTGTCCCGTTAAACACAAAAAAGACTTCACATGCTGTGCCAAAAATATCCCTGAACATCTCACATGCTTCTTTGGTCCACCTGTCGTCTCCGTAAGGTGGCTCGTGACCGGCATTCACCTTCATTAAATATTCAAGTGCTTCCGGACAGATTCCGGGATAATTATCGCTGGCCAGCTGCTGATCAGGTAATGATGTCATCATCATGGTCCTTGTTTCGTGCTAATACCGCTCATGTGATTGTCAATCCCATGCCTTGTTTTAATCTATTCCATATTCCTTTCCATAGGTCTGGGTAATATAATCAATATCCTTGTCCCCCCTGCCGGAAAGGTTCATCAGAATGGTCTTGTCCCTGCCAAGACCGGCAGCCAGCTTGAGCGTGAACGCCACTGCATGGGAACTCTCCAATGCAGGAATGATGCCTTCTACCCGGGAGAGTTCAAAAAATGCATCAATGGACTCCTTGTCTCCTGCCGTAACATACTTGACCCTGTCAAGGTCCTTTAAGAGGCTGTGCTGGGGACCGACACCGGGATAATCGAGACCGCTGGCCACAGAATACACCTTGAGCGGTTCCCCTTTTTCATCCTGGAGCAGGTATGATTTGAAGCCGTGAAGAACTCCGGGCTTGCCAATGGTCAGGGTCGCTGCATGCTCACCGTCTTTGAGGCTCAACCCAGAAGGCTCTACACCATAGATTTTCACGTCCTTATCTTCCAAAAAGGCAGTAAACAGCCCAAGGGCATTCGATCCGCCGCCAACGCAGGCCACAAGATTGTCCGGCAGAGCCCCTGTCATCTCAATAAACTGACCACGGGCCTCCCTGCCCACCACACTCTGGAAATCCCGCACCATCATGGGGAACGGATGAGGACCCACAACCGAGCCAATTCCGTAAAATTGAGTAACAGGATCCTTAAGATAGGCCTCAAAGGCATCGTCAACCGCATCCTTGAGGGTTTTGGTACCCCGCGAGACAGGGATCACCCGGGCCCCGAGAATCTTCATCCTGATCACATTGGGCCTTTCCTTGACGATATCGACTTCACCCATATAGATATCGCATTTAAGGCCCACAAGGGCGGCCGCTGTTGCCAGAGCAACCCCGTGCTGGCCAGCGCCTGTCTCGGCGACAAGGGTCTTTTTCCCCATCTTCTTCGCAAGCAATGCCTCGCCGAGACAGTGATTGATCTTGTGCGCCCCGGTATGGTTCAGGTCTTCGCGCTTCATGTAGATCTGCGCCCCGCCCATCTTCTCTGAGAGACTGCGGGCATAAAATATCGGACTGGGACGCCCTACATAATGGTTGTAAAGTGAACCCAGCTCTTCAAGAAATCCCTCATCCTCCTTGATCTGCAGATATGCCGCAGTAATTTCATCAAGGACCTCCTGGAGCTGCGGCGGCACGAAACTCCCGCCATACCCTCCGAAATATCCCTTGCCATCGGGAAGCTGAAATGCATTTAAATCTTTTTTCATTTTGATCCCTTCCTTTTCCAGTTAGCATCATGCTGTTTTCTCAAGGATCCATGATCAAAGCAGCCATGCTGTAATGTCCACAGTGCAAATCTACGGCTTCCCCAAGGTTTCTACTGAAAGAAACAGTAGAACAAACTCATCAACCATGTCAAACAACTTTTAGTTCCATCAGGCAATCCAATCCGGAATCCGCCCTGCCCCAAGATACACGGCGTATTTCATGTCCTGCACCAGGTCCACGGCATGGGCCGCAATCTTAGGGGTGATTTAGGGGTGATCACCCCGCAGCAACCGGCCTGTTATCTGCAACGATTGTCCAGCCATACGATTACATCATGATATACCTCTTCTTTGTTTGCTTCATTGAGGCATTCATGCCTTGCCTGGCCATAAAACTTTAGGCTGACGTCCTTTATTCCGGCCTTGATATATTTTTGGAAGATATTGACTACGCCCTTTGTTTCCTTCCCCACCAAGCACAGGGCCCCGGAAAATATGTATATTGGAATGTCCTTGGGCATTGTTGTAATCTCGTCAAAATCATTAACCGTTTTCACTGCACCAAGGAGCTGCACAAAAAAACTGGTTGTGTGAACCGCGCCGCAAAAGGGGTCTGCAATGTATTTATCCACCTCGGCATCCACCGTACATAACCAGTCAAACGCGGTCCGGTTCGGTTTATACGGGGCATTGAAAGTGCCAAAAGAAAGCTTGTCCATCAGTGGACTTTTGGCTCTCGGCCCTTTGAGCCTGCATTCAACAGCAGCAATGATCTCACCAACATCCCCGAGAATTCCGGGATCGCCCGCAGTGCCCGAGAGTATGGCTCCGTCTATTTCATCGGCATATTTCAAGAGATAAGACCTTGTTAGAAATGATCCCATACTGTGTCCCAGCACAAAAACCGGCAATCCCTTGTGCGCATTCTTGATTATACCTGTCAGGACGAACATGTCATCACGGACAAGCTCCCACCCGTTTTTTTCTGCGAAAAACCCAAGTTCTTCCACACTGCCGGCAGTCTTCCCGTGGCCGCGATGATCATTGGCATAAACGCAATAGCCGGCCGCATTAAGGGCCTGTGCAAAGCCGTCATACCGGGCAGCATGTTCTGCCATGCCATGCGAGATCTGAACAATGCCCCTTGGTGTTGGTTCTTCGGGCAGTTCCCATTTGTAACCTGTGATTTTTTTCCCATCAATGCCTTCAAATTCAAAAACTTCAAAATCCATCAGAAAACCCCCTGTATCTATATAGTTTTTTTAAAATCTTTGTTTCAGTTTTTTTGCGTGCAATATGAAGCATATTTTACCAATACACGCATTATTACAAGAAAATGATGCACACCTCAACCCTTACGAACACAGCGTGATGTTTTCATCACCATGCGTTTTCCCTGAAACCGGCCGATTTATCAAGGAGTTATCCGCCACATTGCGAGCCTGACAATAGTGCGAAACTCAAAGGACATTGAAAATTCCCGGAATCCAACGGGATACAGTATTGCAATAAACCTCATATGACTTGCCGAACTTTCGTTTCAGGGCAGGTTCTTCGTAGTATACCACGATTGAGTCCATATAGTTCTGTAAAAAGGTAAAAAAGAGCCAAGAGCATCTTTGATAAGAGAAGTAGACAACAAACTCAAGGAGGAGGTGCAAATGGCTCTTAAGACAGATGATAGGCAGGTTATGGCGGCTTGGCAAGAGGCAATGGAAAATGGTGAAGATGCAATGAAGGCCTTGCTCCAGTTTTTGCTTCAGAGGCTGATGGAAGAGGAGCGGGACGCATTTTT
>JAYEKR010000263.1:0-8217 GCA_034661115.1 Thermodesulfobacteriota bacterium
CTATTGCTTTGTATTCTATTGCTCTTGACTCAGATAAAACGTTTCTTCTGATGAGTTTTCGCAACCATGATTTGGTTTCTTCAAGTGAACGGCTACTATAGATAAAACTTTTTCCTGTCTCCCCAATCTCTAATTTCTAATTTCCAATTTCAAGCCGTTCGCGGCTACATTTCCAATTTCAAACCGTGAACGGCTATCTTTTGTCTTTCATTTTGATCGATCATCATAGATGTGATAAAGATCATATATGAAGGTATTGTTCTGTTCATCAGAGATTGCGCCCTATGCAAAGACAGGGGGGCTGGCGGATGTCAGTGCCGCCCTTCCAGAGGCATTGAGAAAGATCGGGGTTCAATGCAGCACAGTCATGCCCCTGTACAGGGAGATACAGGAGATGGGTCTTGATCTGGAATATGTCACGGAAATCTCCTTTGTCTCAGGCAGCGGCATTGCATACAGCCGGATTTTCAGGCATGCGCACACATATTTTATCGAGAACAATGACCTCTTTGGCAGGGAAGGCATCTACGCATATAAAGATGTCGATTTCCCCGACAATCTGGAACGTTTTGCCTACTTTTCAAGGGCCTGCGTGGAGATGCTCTCCATCATGGACGATATCGACGTAATCCACATCAATGATTGGCAGACCGCACTTGTACCAGCCTACCTGAAGGCGCTCGGAATAACAATACCCACCCTTTTTTCCATCCACAATCTTGTCTACCAGGGCATCTTTGATTCGGACCAGTGGCCGATACTCCTTCTTCCCGAGGAGTTCTTTGCGCCGGACGGAATAGAATATTACGGTAAGATCAATGTCATGAAATCAGGCATTGTATTTTCCGATATGCTGAGCACAGTAAGCCCCTCATATGCCCATGAGATACAGTCGGGTGAATTCGGGGCCGGCCTTGATGGACTGCTGCGCTCGAAAAGAGACCGGCTCACAGGGATCACAAACGGCATCGATTATAAAATCTGGGACCCGTCCAGTGACTCTCTTATCGCACAGACATACAGCGCTGATGACCAAAGGGGAAAACAGGCCTGCAAAAAAGACCTCCTCAGACGCCTTGACATGGACGAAGACACCGACAGACCTGTCTTCGGCATGATAGGCCGTATGACAGGGCAAAAGGGCTTTGATCTGCTGGCAGATATACTGCCGAAGATGATACACATGGGCAGCAAGATCGCCATCCTCGGCAGCGGAGACCCTGAACTGGAAAAAAGATTCAGGGTCATTCAACAACGCTACAAAAAAGACTCAGGTATCTGTATCGGTTTTAACGAGCCCCTTGCTCACGCAATAGAGGCAGGATCCGACTTCTTCCTCATGCCATCAAGGTTTGAACCGTGCGGACTCAACCAGATGATCAGCATGCATTACGGAACCCTGCCCATTGCCACTGCGGTTGGAGGTCTCAGGGATACAATAACGGCCATTGGAGAAGGGAAGGATCCATGCGGCATACGAATCTCAGAACCCGGGCATGATGCACTCCTCAAAGCGGTCAAGACCGCCCATGCCCTGTACACCTCTCAACAATCCCTGATGAAAGAGATGATACTATCCTCCATGCGCAAGGACTTCAGATGGGAAATCCCGGCAAAAAAATACCTCAAACTCTATAAAAATAAAGAATCGTGAGAAAAAGCAAGAAACAACGAGATACATGGTTTTCTACAAAATGTTGACAAACACATCCATACCAGGGAGAGACTGATTTTGCCCTTCAGGTATAATATATTTTACAAAGGCTGAATGAATGGGTATCCGGGTCCTACTATACTGATATCACATACGATATTAAAAGGTTTCCTGAACACGAATAATTCGCGGCCATCGGATTTGATCTTTTTGTCCAACTGGATAAAGATACGGCCCATAAGAACAGCGCAACACATATCCATAGGGAGAACAAATGGAAAGATTAGAACATATAAAAAAAGACATACTCTCTGAAATATCAGGAAACGCTGAGAGGGCATTAGTAGAACAGATAGATATTATGGACAATAATGGCTCTGTGATTGTATCCTGCCCCAGTATCTTTTCAAAAAAATACATCTGTCGTGAATACGATAAGCTCTTCGAAAAACACATCTTGTCTGCCATACAGTCCCCCGTGAATATAGAGTTCCTGGTCAATACAAAAAAAAGACACAGAAGAGAAACAGGATCTGTGCAGATGAGCCTTCCGGCAAACACATCTACGGCATCAAAATATCTGAATCCACAGTTCACATTTGATGAGTTTGTGGTCGGGAAAAGCAATGCCTTTGCCTTTGAGGCAGCAAAGGCATTGACCATGAATGATACCACACTGTATAATCCCTTGTTCTTCTATTCCGACACAGGGCTGGGCAAGAGCCATATCTCACATGCAATCGCAAACGATCTGATCAAGACAAGGCCCAGAACAAAGGTGCAGTATACAACCGCACGCAACTTTTCGTATGATTTTGTGCATGCGGCAAGAAATAACGAGATGAACCGGTTCAAGGAGGTCTATCATAGTTCAAAGACGGACATCTTTTTTATCGACGACGTACATATGTTCAAAAACAAGGAAAAGACACAGCTTGAGCTTTGTGCTGTCCTGGACAACCTGATCAGTGCGGGCAAACAGGTTGTCCTCTCCGGGTTCAGACCACCGAATGCGATTGAACAGATCGATGTGGGACTCCGGTCACGTCTTTCTTCCGGCCTGGTCATAAACATCAGGAAACCTGGAAACAAGACCAGGCAGAATATCATACGGCACAAGGCAAGGAAAAACGGTATTGAACTGCATGACGATGTGGTGGAGTTCATTAGCGACAATATCCACAGCAATGTCAGGGACTTGGAAAGTGCGGTCCTTACCCTCACGGCTCTGGGTTCACTCATGAAAAGGGATATCACCCTTGACCTCGCCCGGGAGACCCTTGAGGGACTCCTTGAAAAAAAGCAGACCATCACCATAGACTATATCCAGGAGCTTGTGGCATCAAGTTTCGGCATCAAAAAAGAGGATATGCTTTCTGCGTCCAGGAAAAGAAACATCGTATACCCCAGGCACGTGGCCATCTTTCTCTGTCGGCGCTATACAGGGGAAAGCCTGCAGATCATTGCACAGGCGTTTTCAAGGAAGCATCCATCCATCATCCATTCCATTGAGACAATGGAATCAAAGTGCAGCCAGGACCTCAAGACAAAAAGAGAAATCGATTTCCTCATAGAAAAGATTGACAGCCAGTTCTCCTGACGGCTGAACATCCCCTACTCGACATCTATTCCAGCGGCCCTTCTGTTGTAGTCCCTGAAATTATCCACCCCGATAAAAAACTCCCTCATCATGATAACCCAGTAATACCGCCCTGCATCCGTAAGCCTCAAGACCCCGGAGTCCATACGTATTCCGCCGATAATCATAAAAAAGAGGGTTTCAGGACCGAGCATCTGCCAGATGCCACGGCCATGCCTCTCCCGGAAGATCCGGGGGTCCATTCTCATCCCGAAAAGGTCCATCAAAAAGGCATAACGCGCAAGCTCCCTGGCACTGAACTGCCTCTGGAAACTCAGAGGCAGTAAGCCTTGATCGATACGCGTCACATATTCTTCAAGGGAAAAGGTGTTCGTATATATTGAAGACCCAACCAGGCCGAAGGCACCGCTTCCAATACCGACATATTCCTGGCTGTTTACGATATACTCATCTATCATCTTTTTTGTTGCGGGACTGCTGGTTGCGGGACTGCTGGTTGCGGGACTCCTGGAAAAGCACCAGGCAGAGGCAGGCTCATATGAACCCTCAAGGCGTGATGAGATGATGGAATAAAACAGCCTTTCCTTCCCCTTTTCGCCCATCCCCATGATTGACTGCATTTTTGTTCTGGTAAAGTCAGAGATCATGAGGGGGTAAAAGGTGATCTGGTCCGGGGCAATCTCTTCAAGTATATCCAAATCCCTTTCGAGCATGCCCCTGTCCTGCGCTGGAAAATTGAATATCATGTCTGCATTGAGCGTATCCACAATCCCCTGCGCCTCAATAAGACGGGTCTTCAACTGCTCTGCACTTCCATATTTATCATATCGCCCGATCGCCCTCAAAAGATCATCATCAAAGGTCTGTATGCCCACAGAAACCCTTTTTACTCCCATGGAGGCAAGGGAGGAAAGGATATCGCGGGTCAGGCGGTCAGGGTTTGTCTCAACCGATATCTCGCCCGGAGAAAACATCTCCTGGATCACCAAAAGTGTCTTTAAAAGTTCATCCATAAGGATGGTCGGTGTTCCACCACCAATATACACACTGGAAAACTCAAAACCCCTCTCCTTGTACATGCCCAATTCCTTCCTCAATGCACCAAAATAGACTTTTGCCTGCTGTTCATGGAAAAGGACACGGTGGAAAGAACAGTATGGACATAACTGAGAACAAAACGGGATATGTATATAGAGATGGACAGGACCATCTGGCGTTTCGGGCGGACACGCCTCTGTCATACCGGGTAAGGAAAAATACTGTCTCGTCTTGTACCTCATGTACCTTGTGATAAAATCATCTATAATCATGGCCCCTGTATATAACAGAATCCCCGCACAGACAAGCACTACAAAGTGAAGGTGTCAAATGCAAAGCTCCCGGATTGTCATTCCCGCCTGCCTGTGCGCCGCACGCAGACAGGCAAAGGAGGGAATCCAGTATGGCCAATGCATTATGGACTTGCACTTTCGCACGGGTGCCATGTTTTTTCCCGTCCTTCGCCCAAGCGCGCAGCTCATGCGTTTATATAAAAAGGCCGGGTTCCATAGAATGCTTCACACGGTTGATTTTACAATATGTCCATCCGGCCAGTTACAATCTCCATAACCTGTGATAAGGAAAGATAAAGGAGGAAGCCTGTGATTATACATGATATCAAAAACACACCAGCCGTTACAGACCTCAAGGGCACCAAAGATACAATAAAGAGGGTCCTGATCGCAGGGCAGGATGGGGCACAAAGGTTTTATATGCGCCATTTCACGATCAAAGGACAGGGATTTACCCCGAGACATGCACACCCGTGGGAACATGAGATCTACATCATATCCGGAGACGGACGGGTGTTTATCAAAGACAAAGACGCCCCGGTTTCTTCAGGAATGGCCATATTTATCCCTGCCATGGATGAACATCAGATAAAGGCTGGGGATAACGGCATGGAATTTCTATGCATGATCCCGGCCAATACCGGGGGCTGACCATAGACACGTGAGGCATCTTCGCAGAAACCCCGGGCAGGCAGGACAGGTGCACATCCGTGCATCGACCAAAGACAAAGCCAGGCGAACAGAACCAGGACGGCTTACCCTTCACATGCTGCCGGTTTACCCACACAAAGACTAAAAACCATGATTCCCATAAAAGATACCCAGGCCCCGGCCTTTACCCTTCTGGTAACCATTATATTATGCGTAAACATTATAATGTTTATTGAAGAACTCAGCCTTGGACCCCAGATCCTCGAACCTTTCAGCGTCAGCCCATTTAACCTTCTTTCATGCCTGAAGACAGGGCAACCTGACCTTATGGACATTCATCTCTCAATCCTTGTCTCAGGGTTCATGCATG
This sequence comes from Thermodesulfobacteriota bacterium, assembly GCA_034661115.1. Lineage (GTDB taxonomy): Bacteria > Desulfobacterota > Desulfomonilia > UBA1062 > UBA1062 > JAYEKR01. Next base: position 5,607 of record JAYEKR010000263.1, read on the forward strand.
GAGGATATATCCACCTATTCGCAAACATGGTCTTTTTCCTTGTCTTTGGTCCGGGGGTTGAAAAGGCCCTGGGCCCCCTGAAATTCATCCTCTTTTACCTGAGCGCCATTTTTGTCTCTTTTTATACACACACCCTTGTGCATGCCTCATCCAATATCCCTGTAATAGGGGCATCAGGTGCCATTGCAGCCATAATGGGCGCCCATATGATCTTTTATCCAAGGGCAAGGATCTCTACCATCATCCCCTTACTCTTCTTTATCCGGGTCATTGAGATCCCTTCCATCGTCTTTATGCCCATATGGTTCGGGTTACAGGCGGCAAACGGATGCATCTCCCCCGGGATGCACGAACCAGTCGCATGGTTTTCCCACATCGGCGGGTTTATCTTCGGCCTTGCCTGCAGTATCCACTCAAAATGGCTCAAGTAAACCGGGATAAAACCAGGGCCTGAGATTTTTCGCCCGGTTTATATGTTAAAGATTAATAACCCTGCTCCCGATAAAACCCTTATGCATTCAAATAATTTGAATTTTTACAAAAAGGTATTATTCTGGTATAATATAAATGATGAGAATTACTCATGCCATTGTATACGGATTGGTACTGATAACAATCCTGAGCCTGTCCTTCACCCTTCCGGGGGAAAAGGGCCTTATCCGGCTGTATCACCTTCACGAAGAACTTTCCGTTATAAAGGCGCAGAACACCTCCATGGAAAAAGAAAATTATACCCTGGCACAAAAGACCTTTCTCTTGAGAGAAAACCCTTCCTATATCGAACACGTCATCATCAAGGAGATGAATATGGTGAGACCTGGAGATATTGTAATAGTCTTCAAGAAAAAAAAGAAACCATAGCGGGGTGGCCGGATGTTTTTTGAAAAGAAAAACTTATTAGGACTGGACATAGGTTCCCACTCCATAAAAATGGTGGACCTTGCAAAGACAAGACAGGGATACGAACTCAAGGCCATGGGCGTCGGCATGGTCCCTTCGGAATGTATCGTTGATAAAGACATCATGGATTCCGAGACCATTGCCGATACCATCAAAAATCTCAGGGAAAACCTCAATGTCCGATCGAGGGGGACAGCAACATCCATATCGGGTCACTCGGTCATAGTGAAAAAGGCTGAACTTCCCCTGATGAGCGAGGCTGAACTGGAGCAGACCCTGGCGATAGAGGCGGAACAATATATCCCGTTCGATATCAACGATGTATATCTTGATTCATATATCCTGGGAGAAAGCCTTGAACGTTCAGACATGATGGATGTGCTTTTTGCGGCATCCAAGAGGGAGATGGTGGACGACTATGCATCCGCCATACGCAATGCAGGGCTCAAACCTCTGGTGGTCGACATCGATGTATTTGCGCTTGAAACCATGTATGAGGTCAATTACCCAGATGCCCCGGATTCCATTGTTGCGCTTGTTGATGCCGGGGCATCCATGATCAACATCAATGTCCTCAAAAACGGGATAAGCGTATTCGCACGCGACATATCCATGGGAGGACGCCAGCTCACCGAACGTATCCAGAGGGAGTTCGGGGTAAGTTATGAAAGGTCGGAAAACATAAAGACAGGCGCTGATGTCGAGGGCATAGACTTGGAACGTATCAACTACATATTCAAGATGGCAACCGAGACCTATGTACAGGAGATTCGCAGGACCCTGGATTTTTTCCTTTCCACCATGGTCAATGATAACATTGACCGAATATACCTGAGCGGAGGTTCCACAATGCTGCCCGGACTTGTTTCCATCCTTGAAAAACAGATGGAGGTTCCGGTGGAGATGATAAACCCCTTCAATAATATCCAGTGGAATGACAAGATGTTTGATCCCGAATACATGGCCCGTATTGCGCCGCAGATGGCGGTAGCGATCGGGCTGGCGTTAAGGAGGGCGGAATACAAATGGTAACCATCAATCTGCTGCCCATAAAATCGCAATTAAGGCAAAAGGCGCTCATAGAACACATCTCCCTGATTGTGCTGTGCATCCTGTTTATTGTAACAGGCCTGGGCTTTTATCAGAGTTCTGTACAACAACAACGCTCAGACATTAAGGCTGAAATCGCGTCCACCAAAATGGAGATAAAAAAACTTACAGTCGTCGCCGGAGAGATTGAACAGTTCAAGAAAAGAAAACAGGCACTTGAACGTAAACTGGAGATCATCCAGAGCCTCAATAAAGAAAAGACCGCCAAGGTGGAAATCCTTGACCAGGTCAGCATTGTCATTCCGGAAAAGGCTTGGATCACATCCATGAACAATAAAGGCAAAGGCCTTGTAATGGAGGGGGTTGCCCTGGACAATCCCACGATTGCCACGTTCATGAAAAAATTACAGAGGTCTGAGTACTTTAACCATGTGGAGCTGGTCCTGTCTCAGCAGAAAGACTCAAACCACCAGTTTACCATCAAGTGCCAAATACGGATTCCGAGCTGAGGTAAAAAATGAATATTACAGATAACCTGTTAAGACAAAGCGCAGCCGTGAAGGTCCTGATCCTCATTGTCTTTCTCGGAGGGATTGTGGGCATATATTTTCAGTTTTTCTACAAACCTGTAATCAACGACATAAACAGGATGCAGCCGGAG
>JAYEKR010000264.1:0-8147 GCA_034661115.1 Thermodesulfobacteriota bacterium
ATAATGTCCCTCAACCCGATTTGGATTGAGTTCGATGGCCTTTGCAGCATATTCCATGCCTTTTTTTCCGTATGCAGCAGTCTCCTCTTTCCATCCGGAAGACCCCATGTCTTTGGCTGCGTCCCCTGCACACTGGCAGGCCCTGGCACATTTCCAGTCGGATTCATAAGATCCAGGCGCCTTTTCATAGAGGCTGACTGCCTTTTTACAGCTCTCAAGCCCCCCGATTTCATAGAGGCTGTCCGCATCAGCCACATACTGACCAGCCATCAGGGGCATCGACACAAGGAACATGGCCATACACAATATCACACTGTATTTCTTCATCTTTTCCTCCTTAATCAGGTTATACAACTTAATAACTATACATAAAAATGCCTGAGGGTTCAAGCTGAAAGGAAAAGGGTCCCTTGCATGATTACGGCAATTGTGTTCATTATCCTGGCCATGACAATAGACCGTAAACTCAAGCAATGGAGGTAAGGTATGAAAAAGATGTTGAGTGGCAATGAGGCCATTGCCCGGGGGGCCTATGAAGCGGGCGTTGGCCTGGCGGCCGCATATCCCGGCACACCGAGTACAGAGGTCCTGGAAACCATTGAAAGGGATTTTCCGTTGATTACGGCCCAGTGGGCACCCAATGAAAAGGTCGCATTGGAGGTGGTTGCCGGGGCTGGTTATGCCGGGGCCAGGTGCATGGCGGTGATGAAGCATGTGGGGGTGAATGTGGCGGCAGATCCTTTGATGACTCTCCCATATACCCTTGTTCGGGGAGGGCTTGTGCTTGTAAGCGCGGACGACCCTGAGCTCTTTTCTTCACAGAACGAGCAGGACAACCGCCACTATGCACGCTTTGCCAAGATTCCGCTTCTGGAGCCGTCTTCATCCCAGGAGGCAAAGGTCTTTACGAAGGCCGCCTTTGATCTCAGCGAGGAATTCGGGACCCCTGTGATGCTCAGGAGCACCACACGCATCTCCCATTCAAAGGGTGTTGTGGACCTGGGTCCAGTCATGGAGGTCAAGGCAGCTTCCCTTGAGAGGCATCCGGCCGAGTGGGTGATGCTGCCGGTAAACGCAAGGAGACGCCATCCCCTGATAGAGGAGAGGATCAAGGGTCTTTCCGCGTATTCTGATAACTGTATCTATAATACCATGGAGATCCAGGATGCCGCACTGGGGATCATCTCGTCAGGGGTGGCATACCAGTATGCCAAGGAGGCCTTTCCAAATGCATCCTTTTTAAAAATCGGTATGAGTTACCCGCTTCCTGAAGGGCAGATAAAAAAGTTTGCATCCAAGGTCAAAGAACTCTGGGTGATAGAAGAACTTGATCCCTTTATGGAAGACCAGATACGGGCCATGGGTATAGAATGCCATGGAAAGGATGCAGTATCCATGTGCGGGGAGCTTTCCACCCAGGCCGTGACAATAGCAATCAGCGGTATGGACAAGCCGGCAATACCCACGCCTGATCTGCCGGCCAGGCCGCCCGGGATGTGCCCGGGTTGTCCACACAGGGGCATGCTCTGGGCGCTCAAAAAGAATAAATGCTTTATTGCCGGGGACATCGGCTGCTATACCCTGGGGGCCCTGCCGCCACTGGATGCTATCGATACCTGTCTCTGTATGGGTGCAGGAATCAACCACGCCCATGGCATGCAGGCGGTCTTTGGTGAACAAAGGCAGCCCGTGGCCGCGGTCATAGGGGATTCCACCTTTTTTCATTCCGGGATGACCGGTCTTGTAAACCTGGCCTATAACAACGGCAATGCCCTGATCGTGATCCTTGACAACCGCACCACGGCCATGACCGGTGCGCAGGACCACCCGGGTACAGGAGTGATGCTTGACGGGACCAAAACCATTGACATAGATATGGAGGCCCTTGTCCGCGCCCTTGGTATAAAATGGGTAAAGACCATTGATCCCTATGATATAAAGAATGCCAGGACAACGGTGAAAGAGGCCATCGATCATGACGGGCCCACTGTGATTATCTCAAAGGCGCCCTGTGTATTGCTGAAGTCCAGGCAGGTCTCCGGAAAGGTATTGAGGGTTGACGAGGACAAGTGCACCGGATGCAAGATCTGCCTTTCAATCGGGTGCCCGGCGATCGAATTCAGGGACAAAAAGGCAATTATATCAGATGCATGTGTTGGCTGCAATATATGTGTAGACCTGTGTCCGACAGGTGCAATAGGGGGTGATGCATGAATATTCTTCTGGCAGGGGTAGGGGGCCAGGGTATCATCCTGGCATCGGACATGCTTTCAGAGACAATGATGCGTTACGGCCTCGATGTCAAAAAATCAGAGATACACGGTATGGCCCAGAGAGGGGGATCTGTGATGTCTCATGTGCGTTTTGGCAACTGCATTGCCTCACCGACCATACCAATGGGTAAATGTGATATCCTTTGTTCCTTTGAAGAGCTTGAGACTGCCCGGTATATGGATTATATCACGGATCATACCAGAGTGATCATAAACCGTTTTCGTCTCAATCCCCCTGCGGTGATTGCCGGAGACATGGAATACCCGTCAATAGAGGGGATTATCTCCGGGTTTACATCCCATGTCTCATTTGTGGATGCCTCAGGCATGGCCACAGACATGGGGAACCCGAAGGGTGTTAATATTATCCTTTTGGGGATCATCTCCGCCTTTCTTGAACCCGAAGAGGCATTGTGGACACAGACACTCGGTGACCTGCTCAAGGAAAAGATACGCAAGATAAATATCGAGGGATTCTTAAGGGGAAGATCTGCGGGGATGGATATAGACAGGTCTTTGTGATACCATGAGAGGACTGACGGTTCAGGTGGAATGCGGACCGGTTCTTTAATAACAAGCCCTGCCATGTCCTTGGGACATGGCAGAGACTAAGGAGGCAGATATGATTTTCAATGAGGAGTTTGAGACCCTTCCCAGGGAGGCGCTGGAGGCCCTTCAGCTCAAGAGGTTGAAGCAGGCTGCAGACAGGGTCTATCACACGGTGGGGTTCTACAAAAAATCCTTTGACAATGCAGGCGTAACCCCTGATGACATCAAGAGTCTGGATGACCTTAAGAGGTTTCCCTTTACCACCAAGGAGGATCTCAGGGCGAATTATCCCTTTGGTCTCTTTACCGTGCCCATGAGTAATGTGGTGAGGGTACATGCCTCGTCCGGAACCACTGGCAAACCCACGGTTGTGGGCTATACAAAGAGGGATATAGAGACCTGGGCACGGCTCATGGCCCGATCCTTTGCCGCTGCAGGGCTTACAAAGAACGATATCATACACAATGCCTATGGATATGGTCTGTTCACCGGGGGGCTGGGCGCGCATTACGGTGCGGAAAAATTGGGCGCGAGCGTTATACCCATGTCAGGCGGCAGTACAAAAAAACAGATCATGCTGCTTCAGGATTTTGGCCCGACAGCGATATGCGCTACCCCGTCATATGCACTCTTTCTTGCAGAGGCGGGCGAAGAGATGGGTGTGGATATGCGATCTTTGAACCTGAGGACCGGTATCCTGGGGGCCGAACCATGGAGCGAGAAAATGCGCACAGAGATTGAGGACAAGCTCGACATCACGGCCCTGGATGTCTATGGATTATCCGAGATCATGGGCCCGGGGGTGGCCATGGAATGTATAGAGGGGCGTAACGGTCTGCACGTATTTGAAGACCATTTTCTGGTAGAGATCATCGACCCCGATACACTGGAGGTCCTGCCCTACGGGGAAACCGGCGAACTGGTCTTCACCACCCTTACCAAGGAGGCCTTCCCCCTGATCCGGTACCGGACCAAGGATATATCCCGTCTTATGCCCGAGACCTGCCGCTGCGGCAGGACCTTTGTGCGGATGGAGAGGGTATCGGGCCGTAGCGATGATATGCTGATTATCCGCGGTGTAAATGTGTTTCCATCCCAGATAGAGAGTGTGCTTATAGGTATAGAGGGTCTTGAACCACATTATCAGCTCATCGTTGACAGAAAGGGTGCCATGGACACACTGGAGGTGCAGGTGGAGGTGAGTGAACGGATCTTTTCCGATGAGATAAAGGTCCTGCAGAAGATTGAAAAAAAGATCACCAAGGATATCAAAGATCTCCTTGGTGTAACCACAAAGGTGAAGCTGGTGGAGCCAAAGAGCCTGAAACGTTTTGAGGGCAAGGCTCAGCGTGTTACAGACAATCGAAAAATTTGATCCCAGGGGGTTTGATATGAAGGTGGAACAGATATCGATATTTTTAGAGAACAGGCCTGGCACACTCAGGGATGTAACCAAAGTACTGGGTAATGCAGCGGTGAATATAAGGTCCCTTTCCCTGGCCGACACAACCGATTTCGGCATCCTCAGGATCATTGTAGATAATGTGGATGCAACAAAAAAGATACTCCATGATAAAGGGATTGCAGCGGGTATCAATATCGTGGTCGCGGTGGAGGTGCCGGATCGCCCGGGCGGGCTGGACAAGATCCTGGAGAGGCTTTGTCAGGAAGAGATCGGCGTTGAATATATGTATGCCTTTGTGGAAAAAAGCAAGGGCAATGCAGTAATGATCTTTCGCTTTGATTCAACGGACAGGGCCATTGATGTGCTGACCGCCGCAGGTTTCACTGTACTTACCGGGGAAGAGGTGTACAGCCTCTAGCCTGGAACTTCGGGATTCTTGACATTTGACAAACTCTTGGGATAGAGTCTGCCCCAGTTTATACCCCAGGAGGAATAGATGAATTACAAGGATACACTATGTCTGCCCAAGACATCCTTTCCCATGAAGGCTGGGCTTGTTAAAAAAGAGCCTGAATTCTTAAAACGGTGGGAGGATGGAAATCTCTATAAAAAAATTGTTGATAAATCACAGGGCCGTGAGAAATTTATCCTGCATGACGGGCCTCCCTATGCCAATGGACATATCCATCTGGGCACGGCCCTTAATAAGATACTCAAGGATATCATTATAAAATCAAGGTTTATGATGGGTTATGATACCACCTATGTGCCGGGCTGGGACTGCCACGGTCTCCCCATTGAGCATAATGTGGAAATCGCCATGAAGAAAAAAAACCAGGAGATATCCAAGACAAAGATCCGAAAGGAATGCCGGATATACGCCAAAAAGTTCCTTGATATACAGCGCTCAGAGTTTAAGCGTCTGGGTGTCATGGGCCTGTGGGAAGAGCCCTATGTCACGATGGACTATCACTACGAGGCGACCATTGCCAGGGAAATGGGAAAGTTTTTTGGAAAAGGGATTGTCTATAAGGCAAGAAAACCCGTATACTGGTGCGCAAAATGCCGCACCGCCCTTGCCGAGGCAGAGGTTGAATACCATGACCAGACAACGCCTGCCATCTTTGTACGTTTCAGGATAAAGTCTGATATAGGTGAAACCATCCCTGAACTGAAAGATCAGGGAGATGTTCATGTGGTCATCTGGACCACAACCCCGTGGACCATTCCGGCAAACATGGCCGTGGCCCTGCACCCTGATATGGAGTATTCCGCTCTCAGGACAAAGGAGTTTGGCATACTTATAGTGGCATCCGATCTTCTCGAAGATGTCATGGGTCAGGTCGGGGTCCGGGATTTTGAGGTATTGACAGTATTCAGGGGTGCCCTTCTTGAGGGTATGAAGGCAAAACACCCGCTTTATGACAGGGATTCGTTGATTATCCTTGCCGGATTTGTCACCCTGGATGTGGGTTCCGGGTGTGTGCATATCGCCCCGGGTCATGGAGAGGATGACTATGAGGTGGGTAAAAAATACGGGCTGGACATATATGCACCTGTGGACAATGACGGAAGGTTCACCAAAGAGGTGGGCAGCAGGTTTGAAGGCAGGTTTGTCTTTGATGCCAATGATGATGTAAACCAGGCATTGAAAGAAAAACACGCCCTTCTTGGGGTGGATGATTACACCCATTCCTATCCCTATTGCTGGAGATGCAAGACCCCGATCATCTTCCGCTCTACACCGCAGTGGTTTATATCCATGGATTCAAAGGCCATGGATTCAAAGGGCGAGGATTCAGTAGAATCCATGAATGACAAAGGCCTGAGGATAAAGGCCCTCAATGCCATAGACCAGGTCAGGTGGATCCCTGACTGGGGCAAGAACCGGATACGGTCCATGGTGGAGAACCGGCCCGACTGGTGCATATCAAGGCAGAGGGGATGGGGCGTCCCGATCCCGGTATTTTATTGCAAGGCATGTGGAGAGATGATTGTCTCAGAAGAAATTGCAATGCATGTCGCAGATATATTTGAAGACCACGGTGCCGATGCCTGGTTTTTGATGGAGCCTGAAGAGCTTCTTCCCAAAGGGTTTGTCTGCCCGAAATGTTCAGGCAAGGTGTTTGAAAAGGAAGAGGATATTGTGGATGTGTGGTTTGACTCGGGTGTGAGTTATGCAGCGGTCTGTGAAAAGGATGACCGTCTCGGCTCCCCTGTGGAGATGTACCTGGAAGGGTCTGACCAGCATCGCGGATGGTTCCAGTCCACCCTTCTCGCCTCGGTCGGAACCAGGGGGACTGTGCCGTATAACTCTGTTCTGACCCATGGGTTTGTGGTGGATGGCGATGGCAAAAAGATGTCAAAGTCCATGGGGAATACCATTTCTCCCAATGAGATCATCACGAGGCACGGTGCCGAGATCCTGAGGCTCTGGGTGAGCGCACAGGATTACAAGAACGATATCCGCATATCGGACGAGATCATGAAACGCCTTGTGGAGACCTACCGCAGGATAAGGAATACCTCGCGTTTCATGCTTGGCAACCTCTATGACTTTGATCCGGCCTCTGACATGGTAAAATATGAAGATATGGTGGAGATCGACCGGTTTGCCCTGCATCTTATGCAGGACCTTATCAAGCGGGTAACAAAGGCATACATGGAATTTGAACCCTATGTGATATACCAGCTGGTCCATAATTTCTGTGCGGTTGATATGAGTTCTTTTTACCTGGACATACTCAAAGACCGGCTCTACACCACAAAACCAGGCTCCAAGGAAAGACGTTCTGCACAGAGTGCCATCTTTCGTATCATTGTTGATTTTACACGGCTCATTGCACCTGTACTTGCCTTCAGTGCCGAAGAGATATGGGCATATATACCGGGGTTTGATTCCAGAGAGACAAGTGTTCATTTAGAATCCATGCCCCAGGTGGATTCATCCCTTGTCGATGACCGGCTCTTTGAAAAATGGACACGTATCAGGGGGCTCAGGCAGGAGGTGTCAAAGACTATGGAGGAGGCCAGGAGGAACAAGGTCATAGGCCTTTCTCTGGATGCACGTGTAATACTGTCTGCCGAGGGTGATACCCTTGAATTTCTCCGCAGTGTTGAACCCTTTTTAAGGGATGTTTTTATCTGTTCTGGTGTCGGGATTAAACAGGGAAACAATGAATACCTGGAGACGGATACCTTTGAAAAACTCTGGATAGAGGTTGAAAAGGCCCAGGGAGGCAAATGCCCCAGGTGCTGGCGTTATACCGGGGATATCGGGACGGATGCACGCTACAACGATGTATGCGCAAGGTGCGCGGACCAGCTTTCATGAAAACAGGGCTGAAGTGGGGGTTCCTTGTGGTACTCCCATGTTATCTCCTTGATCAGTTGAGCAAATGGCTCATCTGTTCCCACCTCAAGGTGGGCGAGGGTTTTACCATTGTGCCGGGGTTTTTCGATATCATCCATGTGCGCAATACGGGTGCAGCCTTTGGGCTTCTCCAGGGCATACCGGAATCCGTACGCACCCTGTTTTTTGCAGTCATTACCGTGATTGCGGTTGTTGCCATTATTGTTATTTTTTATCAGTCAAGGGAATCCACTTGGTTCCTGAAACTGGTACTGTGCCTGGTGGTTGCCGGGGCACTGGGGAATCTCACGGACCGTATCATCTTTTCAGAGGTGGTGGATTTCATCAATGTACATGCAGGCGGATACCGCTGGCCAACCTTTAATTTGGCGGATACATATATCTCTTTAGGTATGGCCGGGCTTATCCTTCACACCATTATAACGCCTTCTGACAAACCTGAATAAACAAAGGCACAGATACAATTGCACGTACAATTATGCAGCAATCCAGTCCTGAGGTGTGATGAGCTTTTCTACATTAACAAGGATTATCATCTCTTCATCCT
>JAYEKR010000265.1:0-8129 GCA_034661115.1 Thermodesulfobacteriota bacterium
ACCGATTCGACGGCGTCCCCATGGCACCCTCTGGATAAGGACGGCCAATCCCTGCTCTATAAAGGGGGCATCCATGGTTATAAGTTCTCATCCCATGGAATGCCGCACTTTGGTGGTTCACGAGAGCAGCGAGCTGAATCATTCCGGGCGTATAATAGCTGAGGGCTCCAAGCTTTTTGATGATAATCGCTGCATGAGGAGGGGGATTGGTCTGTCATTGAAGGTGTTACCCCTTGGAGTGATCTTCCTGATGGCATGGATATCCATCGGACTCGCACGCCTTTATTTGCGTATGCCTGTTATGGCTGTTTTTGTGATCCTGCTATATCTCTCGGGTGTCTCGGTCCCTGTGTATCATGCATGGAGTCTTTATTGTCTGGAAAACCATCCGCAGGAGATAAAGACATACCTTTCGTCAGATAGCGAATTCAAGCGGTACCAGGCCCTCATGTCCATGCATGAAGAACTCAGCAACAAGGATCTTAAGCGTCTTTCAGGGGATTCAAGTGCCAGGGTACGTCTCAATGCCATCATCTTTGCTGAAGAGAGACGCAGTCCATTATTCATGGAAATGCTTTTTCACTGTGTCCATGATCCACAGCTCAATGTCCGTACAAAGGCATGTCATGCCCTTGGACAGATCAGGGGGAAGACGGCCCGTGATCTCCTGGATGAGGTCTTAAGGGCAGATCCCTCGTGGTATGTGAGGGACTATGCCTACCGTGCAATGGGCAGGCAGAGGCCTGTGTCCATGGTTGTTCGTGAGGATAAAAGGCAGTCAGGCCCCGGTCAGTGATTTTTTCTACCGGGTGCCTGGAACCAGGCCTTGGGCTTTCTGTAAACCATGCGGTGTTCGGCAATACCTGGAATGCGGTTATTCCCAGTATACGGATAAAAAGGAATGTTTTTCATCCCGCGCCCAAGAGCTGCAGCTCTTGCGGGTTTAATCCAGCAGGCCCATGGTCTTGAGCACCTCTGACACGGTTGAAAATTCAAAGTCGTCTACAAGGCGAGAGAAACGCGCAGCTGTCTTTGTGAGGCCGATATATGTCCTGAAGGCAGAGAGCGGGGGCAGTTTATGCGGTCTGGGTTCATCAGGATTGAACTCCCACGGATGGAGGTAAAAGATAAAGGGTCTGTCCCTGTTTTGCAGACGTTTGAGTGCGAATTTGGTAAGGCCGTATGGCAGAAGCCGGAAATATCCTCCACCGGATATGGGCAGGTTCACAGGTCCTGCGGCAAGTGTGGATATGGGGAATTCCACCAGGTTCATTCCCTGGTGTTGGTATGGGTGTCTTGGTGAGCCAGGTATGCCGTAATTGTCATGATGGATAGGGAAGATGCTGGAATCATAACGAAAACCGAGTTCCTCCAGGATATCCAGTGCCCACATGGTTTTTCGTGTTATGGAATAGGTGGGGGCCCGGTATCCGATAATCCCTTGTCCGGTTATATCTTCCAGTATGGCCTTTGCCCGTATTATGTCTTTTTTGAACCCCTTCGGGGTCTGATTATAGATGACCTGGTGCGAATATCCGTGGCATGCGATCTCATGACCCATGGAATGGATGCGTTTGATCAGATCCGGGTGCCTTTCTGCGACCCAGCCCAGACAAAAAAAAGTGGCATGTATATGCCCTGGTTCCAGTATATCAAGGACACGCTGTGTATTTTTTTCAACACAGGATGGTTGTTTTGGCCATTGACCAGGTGAAATGATTCTGGAAAGTACATGAATCTGAAAGAATTCTTCCAGGTCAATGGTTAATGCATTTTTCATATATGTGAATATAGTATATATCGGAAAAATATGGCAAGGGGGATATGTGAAAAAGGTTGATCCATATGGGGCTATTCGTATCTTCGGCATGGTGGCAGCTTTGGTTGTCCTTGTGGCGGCAGGTTTTTGGATGCATCATTTTTACGGGGAGATCTCCTTTCCGGCATGGCGGTCTTTTCTGGAGACCATGGGTTTCAAAGGGGTCCTGGTGTATATTGCCCTGTTCTGTCTGGGAGTGGCCTTTTTCGTGCCTGCAACGCCCATGGCCGTTGCAGGCGGGCTTGTGTTCGGGCCCTGGTCCGGTTTTATCATACTTGAGAGCAGCTCGGTTATCGTTGCCATCTTTATCTTTGTCCTTGTCAGGTTCTGTATAGGGCCCATCTTCGGTATGCAGCGGATGAGGTCTTTTGTGCCTCAGAAGATACTGGCCAGGGCCCAGGACAATGCCTTTCTCATGATTGTCTATGCAAGGACCCTCAAGGTTAATGCAGGGGTTATATGCTATGGTGCCTCTTCGCTGGATATCAGGCTTCGTGACTATATCCTTGCCACCATCCTGGGTTCTGTGCCGAACAATCTGGCCGTTGTCCTGTTTGCAGGCGTGGGTCATGATGCCATCCTCGATGGCGCATGGGTCTCTTTGCTGCAATGGGAACTCATCCCTGCAATATTGCTTACGGGCATTAATCTTTTTCTTGCCCACCGCATGAATCCGCAAGGGTGCTATGATCAGGATAATGAATGAGAAAACACCGCATTACACAGTAAGGACGCAACACACAGATCCATCTTTGTCCCCAGATTACATAGATTGAGATAGACAGGGACCCCCCCCCAAGACTAAAAGCACCGGGCCTTGCAAAAGCGGGGGCCTGGACCATCGAAAAAACTGGATTCCCGCCTGTCTATTACAGACAGGCGGGAATGATGGGTGTGGTTATTTTATGGACATCACTCTTGATTCTGAGTAATCCACGAACGCTGTGGATTAATGTGTACAGCCGGAGGCCCCGCTCAATGAGCCATCAATGTATGCCTTGATGACATTTTTGATGCTGCCGGAGGCCCCTGTGCATACCTCTATCTTGAATTCGTTGAAGAAATTGATTGCGCTGCCGCCCATGCCGCCTGATATCATGACATCAGCCCCCTGGTCTTTGATAAATGCAGGCACCTGTCCGGGATTGCCGTGCTGGTTGAAAAACGGGTTTTCCACGGAGCTGACTTTACCCGGTGTATTGTCTGTTATCTCTACAATAATATAGTGAGAACACCGTCCAAAATGCTGTGCCGCCTGTGCCTCCATGCCCTGATCGCCATCTGCTGCTATTGCTACTAACATAACATCTCTCCTTTTTTATTCGTTATAAAGCATGTTCATTGCCCTGTCTTTCAGGATTACAGAGGCAGTATCAAGAAGATCCAGAACCCTTGTATCTTCAATCTCATAATATGTGTTCACACCGATACGGTTGCTTTGGACAAGACCGGAGGTTTTCAGTGATTTCAGGTGCCGGGAGACAACTGATACATCAATCTCCATCTGTTCGGCAAGGTCCTTGACGCAGATATTGCCCTGTGACAGTATACGTACGATTTTCAGCCTCTGTGGACAGGACAGGGCCGAGAAGATCTCGGAACAGGGATCGCACCTTTGTCTTTGTTGTTTGCATTGTTTTAATGGGTTTTTCTCCATATTGCCCTCATGCTTTATTGCATTGCTATGCAAATATACAATTACCGGTTGGCTGTCAATGGAAAAATTTCATATAAACGCGCATGAGCACTGCTGCGCTTACAACCAGGAAGGAAAAACCATGTCTCCCCATCGCGTTATCCCCGCCTGCCTGTCTGCGTGCGACGCACTTCGCAGGCGGGGATGACGGGGAAAGCATATTGAAAAAAGCCGTCTCAGCGTTTACAAAACCCCTTGATTAGTAAACCGACATTGTATAGATAGATGATATTAAATGTAGCCTGTAACGACAACAATAATACAACGAGGAGGATATTTAATGTCATTTTCAGATAAGACTGTTCCGGGGATTTTTCAGAACAGGGTACAGACCTATCAGTATGAGCCCTTTTTGCGCTATTGGGACAATGGGAAGCTGACCAGCCTGAGTTGGAACGAGATTTCCCGCATGGTCAGGGGAGTCGGACTCGGCCTTGTGTCTCTGGGGGTTAAATCCGGCGACAGGGTTGCAATCTTTGCAGACAATAGCTGGGAGTGGGCGGTCTGTGACCTGGCCTGCCTGTCCATAGGTGCGATTGACGTGCCCATATATCCAACGAATTCCGGGGAGGAGGCGGCCTATATCATCAATGATTCCACCTCAAAGATAGCCTTTGCCTCTGACAGGGACCATCTGGACAGGCTTCTGGCTTTGAGGGACAAAATCAAGGGGATAAAAAAGATCATTACCTTTGATGACATGGATGTGGATGACAGGGATATATTGACCCTCAATGGGGTTATGGCCCTTGGTGAAAAGGGCAAAAAGCCTTCTATGTTTGATGAGAGACTGGAGGCCATTGATCCGCAGAGCGATGCCTCCTATATCTATACCTCGGGTACCACCGGGTCTCCCAAGGGGGTCAGGCTCTCTCATGCTAATTTTGTGGCCAATGTCTTTCAGCTTGCAGCGACCCATGCCCTTGATCACAGGGACGAGGCCCTGCATATACTGCCTTGGAGTCATTCTTTTGGAAGGACCGTTGGTCTGTATCTCATGATGAACGCCGGGGCTACGATCAGCCTTGCCCCTGGATTTTCAACGGTTCCCGACAATCTCAAGGAGATCAGGCCTACGGTGATGGTGAGTGTCCCTAGGCTGTTCGAGAAACTGTATGCAGGTATACTCTCCCAGGTGGAGCAATCATCCCAGATGAAAAAGAAGATCTTTTTCTGGTCAAAGGATATAGGTGACCGGGCAGTGGATTATATTATCAACCAAAAAGAGATGCCAATAACCCTGAGACTGCAGTATGGATTGGCAGACTGGCTTGTATTCTCGAAACTCAGGCAGGCCCTTGGGTTTGACCGCGTGAAGGTCTTTGTCAATGGTGGCGGCCCGCTTTCGGTTGAGATAGACCGTTATTTCAACAGCATAGGCACGTCCCTCCATAACGGATACGGCCTTTCCGAGACAACACCCGTGACCCATACCAATACCTTTGAAACCCATGTCTTTGGTTCGGTTGGTCCTGCAATACCGGACACACAGGCACAGATTGCCGAGGACGGGGAGATCCTTATCAAGGGCCCCCAGGTCATGAAGGGCTACCATAATAATCCGGATGCAACCAAAGATGTGTTTACCGACGACGGCTGGTTCATGACCGGTGATATAGGGTTTATCGACGATCGGGGATGTCTCCATATCACGGACCGCAAAAAGGACATCATCATTACGGCCGGAGGCAAAAATGTTGCACCGCAGAATATTGAGAATACCCTGGTAGCCGATCTGTTCGTCGAACAGGCCGTGGTGATCGGTGAGGGCAGGAAATACCTGAGTGCCCTGATCGTACCTAATTTTGCGGAATTGACCTCTTATGCAAAGGAACAGGGTATTGCCTTTGACTGCAATGAAGACCTGGTGCGCAAACCCCAGATTGTATCCTTTTATGATGATAAGATAAAATCGTTGATGAAGGGTTATGCAAGGGTCGAACAGATAAGAAGGTTTACCCTGCTTCCCGGAGAATTTACCATTGATTCAGGCGAGCTCACACCCACATTAAAGATGAAAAGAAAGGTTGTCAGTAAGAATTATCAGGCTGAGATAGACTCCATGTATGCAGAATAATGCCAGTGCAGGGGTAAATCCCCTGTCATAAAGGAATATTAGAATCCCTGTTTTTTCCCCTTGCAAAAAGGGTTTTATGGCTATATGTAGTAGGTAGTTCAGTATGAACCTACTATATATAGCCAAGGAGACCAGTATGTTTGATAATATAACCAAAAGAGACTCCCGTGTCGTTGCCTTTGATGCATCCAAGATCACGGCTGCAATTTCAAAGGCGGGAGAGGTAACCGGAGAGTTTGATTACGAGATAGCGAAGCGCCTGACACTCAAGGTCCTGTCCATGGCAACAGGGGTATTGTCCACAGCCCCTGCTGTGGAACAGATACAGGATATCGTGGAGGAGATCCTTTTGGGGTCTCCCTATCGCAAAAGCGCTCGCGCCTATATAATCTACCGGGATCAGCATTCAAAGTTGAGGGATCTCAAGGCCGGGATAGGGGTTGATCTGATTGACCAGTACCTGGAAAGACTCGACTGGAAGGTCAATGAGAACAGCAATATGGCCTTTTCCCTCCAGGGGCTCAATAACTACATCTCTTCTGAGGTCAGCAAGATCTACTGGCTTAACAAGATATATCCCCCTGAGATCCGGGATGCACATCAAAAGGGGGCATTCCACATCCATGACTTAAGTATATTGTCTGTCTATTGTGTGGGCTGGGATCTTCACGACCTGTTGACCAAGGGATTCCAGGGCGCGGCTGGAAAGGTGGAAAGTGGGCCTGCAAGGCATTTCCGCACTGCCCTCGGGCAGATCGTGAACTTTTTTTATACCCTTCAGGGAGAGGCGGCCGGGGCACAGGCCTTTTCCAATTTCGACACCCTGCTTGCGCCTTTTATACGCTATGACGGCCTTGATTACAGCCAGGTCAAGCAGGCCCTGCAGGAGTTTATATTCAATATCAATGTGCCTACGCGTGTGGGTTTCCAGACCCCTTTTACCAATGTGACACTGGATCTTGATGTCCCTGCCTATTATGCAAAACAGGGTGTTGTAATCGGCGGAGAGATTCAGGATGAGGTGTACGGGGGGTTCCAGAAAGAAATGGACACGTTCAACCGGGCCTTTGTCGAGGTGATGTCTGAAGGGGATGCAAAGGGCAGGGTCTTTACCTTCCCCATCCCCACATACAATATCACAAAGACCTTTGACTGGGACAATCCCAATCTCGAGGGGCTCTGGCGGATGACGGCCCGTTATGGGATTCCCTACTTCTCGAATTTTATCAATTCTGACATGGATCCCGAGGATGCCAGAAGCATGTGCTGCAGGCTCCGGATCGATAACCGTGAACTCCAGAAAAGGGGAGGGGGGCTCTTCGGGGCCAATCCCCTTACCGGGTCCATAGGTGTAGTTACCATCAATATGGCAAGACTCGGCTATCTCAGCAAGTCAAAACTGGAGTTTATCCAGCGCATTTCAGACCTTATAGACTTGGCAAGCCAGAGCCTGGAGATCAAGAGAAAGGTCCTGGAAGAATTAACACAGAACAATCTCTATCCCTATACCAGGTTTTATCTCGCTGCTGTGTACGAGCGATTCGGAGAATACTGGAAGAACCATTTTTCCACCATCGGCATTATAGGAATGAACGAGGCCTGCATGAATCTCCTGGGCTGTGATATCGGCAGTGAGCAGGGCCAGGCATTTGCCACGGAGGTTGGGGACTTTATCCGTGACCGCCTGGTGGAGCTTCAGCGTCTTACAGGCAACAACTATAACTTTGAGGCAACCCCTGCCGAAGGTACTTCCTACCGTATCGCCAGGCTGGACAAGGACCGATACCCGGATATCATCTGTGCCAATGAGGAGGATTACCAGAACGGTTCAGAACCTTTTTATACAAATTCGTCCCTGCTGCCTGTCAATTATACGGATGATCTTTTTGAGGCCCTTGACCTTCAGGACAATATACAGACCAAGTATACAGGGGGGACGGTTTTACACCTGTTTGCCGGGGAACAGGTCAGTGATCCGGGTGTGGTAAAAGACCTGGTAAGGAAGGTGTGCTATAATTACCACCTGCCGTATTTTACCTTCAGCCCTACCTTTAGTATATGTCCGAGCCATGGATATCTTGATGGCGAACAGCCGATATGCCCTGTCTGCGGTGAGCCCACCGAGGTGTATTCAAGGGTGGTGGGATATTTGCGGCCTGTCTCTCAGTGGAACAAGGGCAAAAAGGAGGAGTTCAAAATGAGACAGACCTTCAGCATGGAGGCATCGGAGAAAAAGGTAGCGGCAAGGTAGTGTCAATCTGCAGGATTTGCTTTATACCCCGCTGCTTGCGGCGGGGTAATTTATGTGAATGGTAACAAACAAGGGCAACTACAGGGAGTTGCCCCTACGCATGCGGGTTTATCAGGATCGTAACCGTTCACGGAACGTTGAAATTGGAAATTTGGCCTTTATGCTGTCGGAAGATCGTATTATCTGATAGCCCACAGTGTTCTGAACCTTTTTGTTCCACTTATCAAAATCGTGCCAGACCATATCTGATAACGCTTCTGCCAGTTTGTACACATCCAGCTCGTAA
>JAYEKR010000266.1:0-8128 GCA_034661115.1 Thermodesulfobacteriota bacterium
CAATGAGGATGATTTTGCTGTCAATGGCTGAAACATATTCGTGTGAGCCGTTGGAAAATTCGGAGGTAGTAATGAAAATGCCTTTGCGTGCTCGCTTTCCTTGCAAGGCACCAGCAAATTTTTGAATCTCAGGGCGCGAAACATTATTTTCCCAGCGCTTTGCTTGAATGTAAATGATGTCTAGTCCGAGTCTGTCTTCTTTAATAATGCCATCAATTCCTTCATCGCCGCTACGACCGATAGCTTGACCTGCGTCCTTACGGGAACCGCCGTAGCCCATCTTGACAAGAACTTCAACAACGACCTTTTCAAAAAAGATCGGAGATGATGTTTTCAGTTGAGCGAGGATCTCGCTTACGAGATTGTCTCGTATAGTCTGATATGCTTCTTCAAGCCGCTCAGCTGGGGTCTGGGTTTCTTGGTCGTCCGAATTAGATGTCTCGTTTTTACGATTATTCTTGTGTTTGTCACGTGCTTCAATGTACTCGGGAAACTCTCTAAGATAGCGCAGGTTGATCTCGGTTGGATTTTTTTGGAGTACTTCTTGACCACGTGTGGTTATGCGAAAAACACCACGGCGAGTGTTCTCTATCAAATCGGCCATTTTCATATGAGCACGCGCCCAAGCAACACGGTTGTCGATTACGCACTGCTGCCCGCTGGGAAGAAGCTGCTTTTGTTCTTCTTCCGTAAGGTCAAACTCCTTTGCTAGAGAATCAAGTGCTTCTCTATTTGTGTGTTCCTTCCCGTCGTCACAAAAGCGCAATAACGGTAGCATGATGCTCTGAAAATCTGGTATGGCCATATTATCTTCCTTTTTATCTCATACTAACGATCAAGCTCACTGGCGGAAATGAAGCGCAACAAAATTGCCGCCGGTGCAGTGCCTTGTCGAACGAAGCCACTTAGCGGCGGGAAAAAATTCAAAATAGTGCATACTCCCTTTATCTGTCCAATTCCGGGCAGTTAAAAAAAAGTATACCATGAATCCAACAGAAGTAAATCGATTTAATGATCTTTATCAACATCCTTTGAGATTGCTCAAACTTCAGGGCAAGGCCCAGAAAACCCCAAGAAAACCCCCAGAAAACCATTGATGCCTATTCCCGGGCTGTCCGCCGGGTCAGTGAACCTTTTGATTGCTGCCCTGACAAATTAACACCGAAACAATTAGAGACCTGTTTTGGAGAATTGGTTGATACCCACTCATGGAGTACTGTCAAAATAGATCGGAATGGTCTGCAATTCTTTTGGCGATATGCACTCAAGCGTGACTGGCAATGGGTTAATATTATAAAACCTCCAAAAAGATCCGTACAATACCGGACATTCTTACCCCTGTCGAAACAGAGCAACTCATTGGGACAATACGGAAACTACGCTATCGTGTTTTTTTATTGACCACCTGCTCAATGGGACTTCGTTTAGAAGAAACCTTATCTCTTCAAGTTTCTTTCTGCACCCAACAAACAGTTACAGTTACAGTTACAGTTACAGTTACAGTTTGTCTGGAGATTGAAAAATGCGCAGGGCCAGGGCCACAAGCCATTGCTTGATCCTGCTTTCATCGCCTCCGGAATCCATGGGCATGACCATCTTCGGCCCGTACATATCCTCCATCATCTTTAATACCTGCGATCGGATCATGCGCCTGAACGGGATATCCGCGATCATCCCATACATGGCGGCATTGCCCCTGGATGCAAGACCCGGGGTATCCCTTGTCTTGCGCAGGCTGGACCGGAGATCCTCCAGATAAAGATCCACCACCTCTTTGTGTCTCGGGGTCACCATGGCATGCAGGGCATTGGGCCTTTGAAGGCGGTCTATATGCCAGCCTTTGTCTTCCATGCCGTCACCCACGGCAAAGATATCCTTCCCGGTATATGCAAATACACCCATGATCGGGTTACCCATGATCTTCAGGCTATCGATGTCCTCTATGCCCCTGATAAGCCTTGCAGTTGTATCCATAACCTCTCTTGTGGCCTCCAGGTAACCGTCCTCTCCCATGGCCATGATAGAGGCCCAGGCTGCTGCAATGGCCCCTCCGGGCCGCGTGCCGAGAAGGGCAGGTGATGCGAATACGCCTCCAGGCCAGTCGGCATGTACAAAGAACTGGTGCCGCATATAGTCCATGTTCCGGTACAGTATAACGCTGGCTCCCTTGGCGCTGTATCCGTATTTATGGACATCCGCAGAGATAGAGGTTACGCCCGGCACTGTGAAATCAAAGGGCTCAAGCGGATATCCCAGTTTTTTTACAAAGGGCAGGAAAAACCCACCCAGGCATGAGTCCACGTGCAGGGGAACACCCCTTTTCTCTGCCAGTTCGCCAAGCTCGCCTATGGGATCAAGGACACCGTGGGGATATGACGGCGCAGAGCCCACAATCATGATCGTATTGCGGTTTATCAGTTTTTTTACCGCATCCACATCCACACGAAAATCATCCATGAGCGGGGCATGCACCATCTTGACATTGAAATAATGCGCGGCCTTTTCCCATGCCACATGCACGCTCTGCGGCGCTATCATCTCTGGCCGGATAAAACGTCTCTTTTTCCTTGCCATGTCCCGGTACGTGACAACGGGCAGCAGGCAGCTCTCTGTTCCCCCCGAAGTCATGACACCCACGGTATTGTCATCCCCGTTAAGGAGATCGGCCGCCATGCGCACCACCTCGCTTTCAAATCGTTTAAGGCTTTTAAAGGCCATGGGATTCAGGGCGTTTTCACTGAAATACATGGCATATGCCTTTTTGAGAAAATCCGTGTGTTCCTCCCCGAGATAATACACCAGGCTCCATGTCTTCGAATCATGATAATTCGCGTCATCACCTCGGAATGCCTGCATCTGCTCAAGGACTTTGTCTCTTTGTATCCCTTTTTTCGGTATCTTTACGGTATCCATAATCTCTCCTTGTAATTTACTCCGGTTGTCAGATTCACGGTTCAGGATTAACGGCAAAAACCCTTGGCCACGAATAAAAATCGCCGCTCTATCCTTGACCCTTGTCCGTGTATTCCGTGGATAAAAAGGTTTTGACTCTGCGTTCTGCAATAAATATCTTTCCCCATTCCTTGCCCATAACCTTGTTTTCCAATCCAATACATCTTTTCGAATTCATCCCAGGATCGAGTGAAAAAGGTATCCGAGGCTTATCCCAAGGTAGTTTCCGATCGCATATCCAATGATGCCGGTGCTCAGACCGGAAAGGATGATCTCCTTGTTCCTGAGTGCAGCTGCCACCACCGGCACAAAGGGAGGCGAACAGATGGCTGAGGTTGATGTAATAAGAAAGGTGTCTGTATCCACCTTGAAGATGCGGCACAACAGGGCATGCAGCAGCATGGTTCCGGAGATAGAAAAAACCACAAAGGCCATGATATAGGGATCGATATCCTTGAGGCGGTCAAAACTGGCCATGGAGCCCACTACCAGACAGAAGATATAGATAATGTACATACCGAACTGAAAGGTCTTTTTCAGCGCCCTGATACGGGGAACAAAGGAAAAAGCAATGCCAAGGGTGGTTATGCTGAGGATGGCGATTGAGGTGGAAAACCCCTTGGGAAAGAGAGAGCTGATAAAAAGAGCGGCCCATACAATCAGCATGGAGAGACCCAGGGCAGGGATAAGCCCTTTAATGGTGTCCCATTTCAGTATGCCTGTATATGAATCTATTGCCTCTGTCTCGAGCATTTCTGTGTCTACCTTTGTGGAATCGGATTGACCCACGCTCTCTTTGAATGGAACAAGAAACCGATTAAAAAGAGACTGGGCTATGGAGATAACAAAGATAATAAAGATCATGGATATAAGGGTGTCGTAGGTGTGCATGATGATAAAGGTGTTTGAATCCACGCCCAGCGCTGATTTAATGGCTGCCAGGTTGGGCGTGCCGCCCGTATAAAGCCCTATTGCCATACCTCCCAGCTTCCATGCATCCGCTACGTGGGGCCGGATAAAAAGATAACCCAGGAAAGAGATTACGATTATTGCCCCGGTGGCAAGGGCCATGGAGACAATCGCCTTGCCCGCAAGCCTGGACCAGGCCTTTACATCCATGGAAAAAAGAAGCAAAGGCAGGGAGACGGCTACCGTGACATCGCAAAGGCTCGATTGATATCCCATGATGTCGGCAGGAAGAATGCCGCAATTGCCAATGGTCATCCCCACAATATAACAGATAATAACCGCACCCAGTTTATTGAAAAATTTGTATTTATAGCAAAGATAGATCACCAGGACCGGAAAAAACACATAAAAGACAATCACTGGAACAACCATTGCAGACCTCCTATACATCTGGTTGCATTTCTATGCACTATGGTGTATTTATCTTCACATAGATATAATGTCAATCCTTTATTATATATCCTAACTACTCAGGTTCAAGACTCACGGTTCAGGGGTTAAAGATTAGAGGTTAGAAAGCGATAAAGATGGAACCCTTGAAACAATTGAGGCATGTGGGCTTGGCAAAGGGATGTGATTCAAAAATAACAGGGAGGGGTGTATGCGCTCAGATGAAAGAAAGATATGGGAAAGGCAGCAGCGCAAGGAACGGATCATAGATTGTGCAGAGGAGATCTTCTTCTCAAAGGGATTCGGACCGTCCACCATGGATGAGATCGCCCATGCAGCGGGCTATAAAAAACGTACACTGTACCTGTATTTCACAGATAAGGATGAGATCCTCCTGGCCGTAGTGCTACGCGGGCTCAACCTGCTCAACAAAGGCCTGGAAGCCGCATCCTCCTCGCTCCATGCCATGGCAGGGGCATACTTTGGATTTTTCATGGAAAATCCCGGTTATTTTGACCTGATCCTGCTCTACGAATCAAAGACCTGCATCTACTATGGTACACCTGGCAGCAGTGAGGACGGATCCTTCAGGGGACAATGCCAGCGTGCAACCGACCGCACCGCCGAGATTGTCTCGACCTCTATAGAAAAAGGCCTGGCTGAAGGCTCTATAATCTCCACCCTGAAGCCCAGACAGCTCATGCTCGTACTATGGGGACAAATCTCCGGCATCATGCAGGTTATCCTCATGCGTAAAGACCACTTTGAGGACGCATTCGGCATCAGCTATAAGGAACTCTTCGATATCTTTCTCAGGGGTGTGGAAAAAACCCTCACAATGGAAGACTGAGACCTGTTTTCCATGTAATGCCGCAAAAATAGCCGTTATTCCCGCCTGCGAAGTGCGCCGCCTGTCTGCGTGCGGACACGCACAGGCGCCGCACGCAGACAAGAATCCCGTGGTTCTGGCTGGTTCGGTGGTTCTGCAATGAAACCTTTGAACGTCCCGGTTTTGAACCATTGGATGTCAAAGAAGTCTGGGCCAGGGTTCAAAGGGGACTATAACCCTTTCCAGATCTTGTCAGGGGCTGTTAAGGAAACCCCCTGACAAGACACTCCACGTCTCTATGTCCGGAAAAGTTGAGGACTAGCCATCCTTAGAGCCTTTTGGCCCCGGAATATACCTCATCCACCTTTAATGCCGCCACGGCATTGCCCGGGTGCTTTTGGGGATTCCATTTCTTCATATCATCGAAGATCTCGCCCTCTTTGATATACTCGACAACACCCTTGACCTGAAAGGCCTCATCATCGTTGGTGATAAAGAGAATCGAGCCGCGTGAGCCGGACAATATGTTTGCCCGTGTCTTATCAAAATAATTGTCTGCAATCAGCAGGGTATCTTCGCTGAATCTGCTCACGCAGGTGGCATAGATAACATTTGGAATGCCTTTAGGGTCTATTGTTGCAAACGATACAGGACCCTTGCGGTTGTCCCATGCCTTCATTACGGTCTCTGGTAATACTGACATCTTTGTTCCTCCTGTGATATTCCTTATAATCTCTGTTATATCTGCGGACTCCCGGAAGTCCGCTTTTCCGCCATGCAGCATATCCCCTTGCCCTGCAGGCCAGGCAAAAAGCACAGGTTGCCAGATATACATCCTGCCCTGCGAAGGTCTCCTTTTTTCCAGCGATTGATCAATCCCGCCTCCCGGATAAACGGCCGGCTCATGGAGATATAATCCGCAGTCCCGTCTTCCACAAGGCGATCGGCGACCTCAAAGGACCGCACACCGCCAACCAGGATCACAGGAGCTTTGATTTGATCTTTAAAAAACCGCGCCTCCTGCTGGAAATAGGCCTCTTTGTCCTGAGAATCAATCCCTGTCCGGCTGGGAGACAAATTCCCGCTCGTAAGACAACCCCCACTCAACTCGATTGCATCCAGACCGGCATCAACCATCTGCCCTGCCGCCAAAAGAGAATCCTCCTGGTTCAGACCGTTTTCAATGAAATCATTGGCGTTTATCTTGATCAGGACCGGATATGCCTTGCCCACCATTTTTCTGACTGCATGGTAAATCTCCAGATGGATACGGACACGGTTATGAATACCCCCACCGTATTCATCCTGCCGCCGGTTAAAAAACGGGGAAAGAAACTGGCTGAGCAGGTAACCATGGGCGCAGTGAAGCTGGACCCCGTCAAAACCGGCAGCACGGGCCCTTTGGGCTCCAAAGGCAAAGGCATCAACGATCTCATGGATATCCCTTACGCTTATCTCCCTCCTGGGTGACCTTGACAGGCCATCAAACATTGAAACCACCAGGGGGGATTTGCCGGTGATACTGCGGGGTGCAAAATTGCCGGCATGGGAGAGCTGCATCACGATCTTGCCGCCGCATGCATGGACCGCATCCGTCATCTCCCTGAGCCCGCCAAAGAGTTCATCCCTGTGGATCCCAATCTGCCAGCCGGACGCCTGGCCCTCTGGAGATACATAGGCATGGCCACTAATAATCAGCCCCACCCCGCCTTCGGCCAGGCCTTTCATCCCTTCAATCATCCTGGTGGTCACGGCCCCGCTCTCTGTGGCCATCCCATCCCAGGTGGCAGACCTGACAAAACGATTGGACAGCTCCATGGAGTTGATCTGCATTTTTTCAAATAATCTGCTCATAATTTCCCTATAACCCCCATGATCTGCGCTCACAACCAATGATGAAAAACCATGTCTCCCCAAATCGTCATTCCCGCCTTCGCCTGTCTGCAGACAGGCTGGGATGACTGTGGTGGCGTTCTCTCTTTTTCCTATAAAGGCGACACCTCCTGCAAAGACACCAGTGCAGCCCGCACAAGAGATGCGTCAAAACATGGGTCCGCATCTGCCAGGGTATTGGACTTGCTGATGGATGGATAACATAATATCGACATCATGCATAGTAGCTACAGACCTGCCCATATCCCTGATGATATTATACTGTATAAGAAAATAGTTGCCACGGTTGCAGAATTTTGATTCAATGGCATGAATCACAAAGCAAAGAGGGGCAGAGACAAGCCCTACCCCTGTTTAACCAGAAAACATTAAAGGAAAAGATATGGATCTGAAAATACTATTCACGGTCTTCAGCGCTGTCTTTATTGCCGAGCTTGGTGACAAGACGCAGATAGCAACCATGCTGTTTGCGGCCGATAACAACACAAGCCGCATCACGGTCTTCCTGGCCGCTTCCCTTGCGCTAATCCTCTCCTCCCTGATCGCAGTAAGCGCGGGCTCTCTTATCTCAAACTGCATTGGAGAAAAAACCCTTCATGCAGTAGCGGGCATCGGTTTTATATGTATCGGTATCTGGACACTGATACGGATCTGACCTTTTTGGTTGACTTTGAGGCCCTCATTATGGCCCCCTCCTCTAAAAAAGATGGGTTATTGCATTTGAGTAGTATTCAATGAAATGCCTTTTTTGGGTATTTATGATTATCTGGTTGTTATTAAACTTTACAATCCCCCTCCTTTCTAAAATTGCGAGCGCTTCATCTGTTATCCTTTTTGCATCATCCATAAGCCATTGTTCATCAATTCTTACATGGTGCTTTTCCCCGTTTATCAGGGCTGCATACACCTCATCATAATGTCTGTATGCAGTGTCGATGATAATCTTACGATGATCGTTGATAAGAGAGGCATATATCCTGGCGATGGTATCGATCAGTTCTGTTCGGTCGATAGAATCCTTTTTAAGCATAGTTATGGCCTTTGCGGTAAGCGGTACCGGGGTGATGGGAACAACCTCGCCAATATGATGCAGCA
>JAYEKR010000267.1:0-8102 GCA_034661115.1 Thermodesulfobacteriota bacterium
ACTCATCAGAAGAAAATCTTTATCTGAGTCAAGAGCAATAGAATACAAAGCAATAGTTGAAAAACTCGGACCAAAATTGAATGTGTTCGTCAACAGTACAAAAGCATAGAGGCCAATGTTCCAATTTCTAATTTCAACGTTCCGTGAACGGTTACAATTGAATGCGTTCGTCAACAGTACAAAAGCATAGAGGCCAATGTTCCAATTTCTAATTTCAACGTTCCGTGAACGGTTACTTTTATCCTTTGCCCGGGAGCGAACCACTTGCCCATACGGGTTTATATCAGAACATGTCATAAGGGTCTATGTCCGTCCTTACCCGCACATATCCCGGCACCCTGACCACCTGCATCTGCGAGACCACCTGGTGAAGTGGCGCCCTCTCCCGCGAGGAAAGGATAACGTGCCAGCGTTCCGCACCCCTTAAAAAGGCAAAGGGGGCAGGTGCCGGTCCAAGGACATTGACTTTTTGATTCTTGATGCCGGATACGGCCATCATTGCCGCCTTTTTTGCGGCCCCCTTTCTCTGAGAAGAAAATATAAAACGGGCCATATGGGCCGCAGGGGAGAACCCGGTGGCATCTCTGAGCGCCACTTCGTCCCTGATCATTGATGTATAGTCGTATGCAGCAATATGTCGAATAATGGGATGATCCGGCACAAGGGTCTGGATGATAACCCTGGCCCCTGACCTTTGTCTGCCTGCCCTGCCTGCCACCTGGACTACCTGCTGAAAGGTCTTTTCAGCGGCCCGAAAATCCGGCATATAAAGAAGCTGCTCTGCAAAGATCACCCCAACCAGATTGAGCATCGGGAAGTCATGTCCCTTGACCGTCATCTGTGTCCCCACGATAATATCCACCTCTGTCTTGCGGATACGTTCCAGGGCATTCATCAATCTCTTGTGGGTATTGATGACGTCCGAATCCATCCTCAGGACACGCATCTGTGGAAGGTTTATGGAAATTTCTTCTGCTACCCGTTCTGTCCCCGCCCCAACAGGCCTCATATCCATGCATCCGCACGCAGGACAAATCTCCGGAACATCCATGAAAAAACCACAATAATGGCATATCGCCCTGGCAATGGATTTATGATAGGTCAGGCTGCGGTCACATCGAGGGCATTTCAGGACCTTGCCGCATGAAGGGCAAACCATGGCCGATGAAAAACCCCTGCGGTTGATAAACAAAAGGACCTGTCCACCCATGGACACGGTCTCCTGCATGGCACCATAAAGCTCTTCAGAGATGATCGAGGTACGACCCCGCATATCAACCACCTCTATGTCCGGGAGTTCTGCGTTCCCTGTCCGCTGAGGCATGGTGACCATACTCACATCTTTTGTGTGTCTGCGTCCATAGGTCTCCATGCTCGGCGTGGCCGAACCAAGGATGACCACGGCATCGTTGGTTTTTGCCCTCACAAGGGCCAGATCCCTGGCATTATACCTCACCCCGTCCGATTGTTTATAACTGGCATCGTGCTCCTCATCCACAACAATGAGCCCGATATTTTTCAGGGGTGCAAAGATAGCAGAACGTGTGCCAAGCACAAAACTCACCCCCTTCTGGGCAACCCGGAGAAACTCGACCGCCCTTGCCTTAGGGCTCAGACCGGAATGGAACAGGGCCATGGGAAAGGGAACCCTGTCTGCAATCATGGTAATGGTCTGCGGGGTAAGGGCGATCTCCGGCACCATATAAAGGATAGATTTCCCCTCTGAAAAGGCCTTGAGCACTCCAGAAAGATAGACCTCTGTCTTGCCGGAACCGGTGATGCCATGGAGGATGATATTCCGGTAAACACCCATATCCATTGCCTTTGATATCTCATCCATGGCAGCCCTTTGCTGTGACGTGTGTTCATATTGCACTGAGGTCTTGCTGCCCGGTGTATCCGGATCAGACACAAGGGGACAGGCCTTTGCCTTTCTCAGGTAAGGAGGAAAGGCCATGGATATACATGGACCAAGCCCGGCATGGTAATACTGTGCGCACCAGAAAAGCAGATCAATCAATTCTTCCGGGACAAGGGGTATTGTATCGAGCAGGCGGGATATGGGTTTAATGGCCTGCACCTCATCCGCATTTTCCTTTTCCTCATGATCATAAACAGACACAACTACCCCTGTCTTCAAGGTGTTCCGCAAAGGAACAACAACACGCATCCCCGCGCAAACCTCCATTTTATCCGGCACCTGATAGAAAAGCACACCGGGAAGGCTGGAGAAGACCACAATATCTGCAATTCGAATACCCATACGTATAAAGGCATTATCACCTGAGGACCAATACAACAATTCAAAATTAGCCCTGGACTTTTACACACCTGAGGTCAACCCCATGATTTTCTTGAAAACAGGTGCATATATTAAAGTTTTACAGAGAAAAATCCGAAGTGCAGGGTGTGAGTGAAAACTATTACATTGAGGTAAGCATATCGCAGGACAAACTCAGTGCCAGCGTAAAGGTCAAGCCTGTGTCTGACAATGAAGATCATGAGCTGTCCTTGAGTGATCTCCTTGATGCCGTAAAAAACGCAGGTGTTGTTTCAGGGATAATGGAGGATATCCTCTACAAGATATCCGAAAAACCGGAAAGCGACAAGTGGGTTGTCTTTGCCAGGGGCGTTGCTCCAAGCCATGGCAAAGACGGATCCGTTGACTTTCATTTTTCCACTGACGGGACAATCGCAAACCTGAAAGAAGATGCGTCAGGACGCGTAAATATACGGGACATGAATCTGATACAGAACGTCTCCTCGCATGACTGCCTGTGTACCCTTGTTCCGCCCGGGCAGGGCAAGGAAGGGATATCGGTCAAGGGAGAAAAAATCGCGGCAAAACCCGGTCTACCTGCACGCCTTCCTTCAGGCAAGGGCGTTCAAGAATCCGATGACGGGACAAGCCTTGTTGCCTCCATTGACGGAATGGTCCAATGGGACGGGGAAAAGGTGAATGTCGACCCCTCCTATGTGGTGGACAAGGTGGATGCATCCACTGGCAATATACGGTTCAACGGCTCTGTAATAGTTAATGGAGAGGTGGGTGATGGATACGAAATCCATGCCCAGGATGATGTCACTATTGCCATGAGTATTGGCAAGGTCATAATTGAGGCAGGCGGGAATGTCACCATTACAGGGGGGGTACTCGGCCAGTCAAAGGGCGAAATCCATGCCCGGGGCGATGTCCACGTCAAATTTATACAGGAGGCCAGTGTAGAGGCCAGAGGCACGGTGGAGGTGGAAGACTATGTCCTCAACAGCCGGGTCAGTTCGGCTGGTCCGCTTGTAGTAAAAAACTCCTCGGGATGGATTGCAGGGAGCACGGTTTCATCCGAAACATGGATTTATGCACATACCATAGGGATTGAGCACGCGCAGATCGATACAACCCTTATCGTTGGACACAACCCCATGCTGCTGGAAGAGGGAAAAAACCTCAAGGATACAGTCATAGAACGATTAAAGGGATTTCTCAAACTCCGATCTTCCCTTCTCAAGCTCCGCAAGGTCCGGAACGACTATGAACTGAGCCAGCAGCAGGAGCAGCTTTACAAAAAGATCCTTGCCGCCATAGACAGTATCCGGAATGAACTTGAGAAAACAGATGAAAAGATCCAAAAGATCACGGCCAGAATCGACTCCGCCTATGAGGGGAGCATATATATTGGCGGTATTGTAAACGAGGGAACAAAGATTATCATAGGTCATACAGACAAAGCAGTGACAAATATCATGACAGCAACACACTTTTTTGTCTCCGAAGGCATACTGATCGATGATCCCTTTGAGATAACGGACGAAATCAAGGGGTATCTGAATGAGTAGGTGGACACCTGAAAGGCTTTATGATGCCGTGAGCATGGGTGTCCCGGTCGAGGGAAAAGACTTGAGCGGTCTGAACCTGAAGGGAATGGACCTCGGAGGGGCAAATCTCAGGGGTTCAGACCTGACAAAGGCAAACCTGACAGGTACCAACCTTGAGGAATCTCACCTGGAACGTGTCAAGCTCGCCGGCGTGTTTTTCAAGGATACAAACCTCTGCAATGCAGACATCTCTGAGACCACATTGGAAGACCTTGACCTGAGCACATGCACAATGACAGGGATCAAGGCAAGGAAAACCCAGTTTATACGGGTTTCAATATTCCTTAGGGATCTTAAAGGCTCCACGCTTTCCGGAGCCATCATGATGCATTGTGTCTTCAATGATGTCGATTTCAGCGATTCACAGATGGAGCAGATGAATATCATCTTCTGTTCCATTAAAGGTTGCAGAATGGACAGATGCAACCTTCAAAACACCAATTTATCCCTGTGCCGCATGAAAGACAGTCATTTCAACCACTGTGAGATTAGCGGGGGCTCCCTTATGGCCTCCACCGGCAACAATATAGAGATCACGGAATCGAATATAGAGGGGATGGACCTCACCCTGTGCCGAATTCAGGGTCTGGATATCACAAAGAGCACATACAAAAAGGTCGTGCAGGAAGAAACCAGGATCAAAGACCTCAAAAAATAGTACCAGCATCTACCCCTTCTACATACGCCAGAAAGCAGGAGAGAGCACCACAAGGACTGTATATATCTCCAGCCTGCCCGCAATCATGCAAAAAGAGAGTACTGCCTTTCCAATGCCTGGTATGTGTGCATAATTTTCCACCGGCCCTACCCCTGCCAGGCCCGGACCTATATTGCTCATACATGCAATGACAGACGATACCGCAGTTACAAAATCAAGCCCGAGCATACCCATTATAAGAGAGGCAGAGACAAAGAGGATGGTATAAAAGACAAAGAATCCGAGTATGGCCTGTAATATATCCTGCGACACCGGTGAATTTTCCCACTTGATGGAGATTATTGCATTTGGATGGATAAGCCTGAGGATCTCACGGTGTGCATACCTGAAAAGGATTCCCAGCCGCATTACCTTTAGCCCTCCGGCCGTGGAACCGGCGCAACCACCGACAACCATGAACCCTAAAAGCATAATCTGGGCCGCAACCGGCCAGAAAACATAATCACAGGTTGCAAAACCAGTTGTTGTCAGGATGGATGCCACCTGGAAGGTCACGTATTGCGTGGCCTGAAACAGGGAATCAAAGCAATGGCGTGTATTCCACAGGATAAACAAGCAGCCCAGGAAAAATATGCCCATGTACCATCGAAACTCCTGGCTCTTGAAATATCTCTTTACATCTCCTCTCAGCCCTGCGTAATGCAGTGCAAAATTTACCCCGGCTATGAGCATGAAAATAGTGATTACAGTGTCGATATAGACACTGTGGTAGGATGCAATGCTCGTGTTTCTGGGTGAAAATCCTCCGGTCGCCATGGTTGCGAATGCATGGCATACTGCGTCAAAAAAATCCATGCCGCCGATTGCCAAAAGCAGCACCAGTGTAAGGGTAACACCGACATAGATACCCCACAAGAGTTTGGCTGTCTGGGCTATACGTGGTTTGAGCTTGTCCATGGTCGGTCCTGGGGACTCTGCACGAAATATCTGCATGCCGCCAACCTTTAAAAAGGGCAGAACAGCAATGGTCAGCACAATAATACCCATACCTCCCATCCACTGGGTCAGCGACCTCCATATAAGCAGGCCATGTGGCAAGGCCTCGATGTCGGTCAATACAGATGCCCCTGTGGTGGTAAACCCGGATATGGTTTCAAAAAGGGCATCCATATAGGAAGGGAAATACCCGCTGAACCAGAAAGGTGCGGCACCTATCACCCCGGCCAGTGTCCATGCAAGAGAGACAAAGAGAAAGCCCTCTCTATGCCTCAAGTCCCCTGTGGGATGTCGGGAAAAATGGTTCAGAAACATGCCGGTAAGGATACAGGCACCGATGCCTGCGACAAAGGCCTTTGTTGCATCAGACTCCCCATAATACACGCAAACAGATAAGGGCATGAGCATGGCAAATCCGATAAATATGGATTCTTTGCCAAGGAGATTGGCTACCAGACGAATATTCATATATTTCTCAGAAAAAATCCAGCTTCACGCTCACGATCTTTTCCACCGTTGGGATGGCGAATTTTTTGGCAAAGATGATTACCCGGTCGCCGGGGTCGATCGTGGTGTTCCCTCCAGGTACAATAACCCTTCCATTTCCTTGTCTGACAATACCTGCGATAATGGCATTTGAAGGCCAGTGCATAGACTTTATCGGTCTCTGGACCAAATCGGATGTCTCCATGGCCTCTACTTCAATGACCTCGGCATCCGTATTGCTTAGAGATGTTACGGTGTAGACCTTACCCTTGCGGATAAACTGGAGTATCCTGGAGACAACCACCATACGGGGATTGACTACTGCATCCACACCGATATCGTTCACCAGAGATGTATAATCAAGGTTGTTCACTATGGAGATCACATGTGGTGTTCCCATCCGCTTTGCCAGAAGGGAAGAAAGGATATTGGCCTCTTCGTCATAAGATACAGCAATAAAGGCATCCATATCAAAGACCCTTTCATTCTCCAGGAGTTCCCGGTTCATAAAATCGCTGTTAAGTACCGTGGTATGCGTAAGAGTCTCACTCAATTCAATACAGCGTGCCTCATCATGTTCAATAAGCTTGACCTTGATGCCTTTTTTTTCCAGTCTCTGGGCAAGGATTTCTCCGGTAATGCTCCCACCGTATATCATGACCGTCTGGGTATGCCTTTTTCTTATGCCCATAAAGGCAAGAATATCCTCGTTTTTGCCCTGATCCATGACCACATATACACAGTCACCCTCAAGGATCAGGTCTTTCCCCTTGGGAATCAATAGATCCCCCTGCCGCATAATAGCGGCAATGAGAAAACGCATCCCCCTGGTAATTTCCGGGATATCCTTTAATGCACGCCCTGCCAGAGGGGAATCCCTCATGACATTGAATCCTCCCATCCTGACCCTTCCATCGGCAACAAGGATCGCATCCTGGGAACCCGGGATATCCAGAAGATTCTCAATCGTCTTTGTTGCCTCCTGTTCCGGGTTGATGATAAGGTCGATATCCAGGTATTCCTTGTCAAAGATTTTTTTTGCAGATTCATAGTCCTTGCCGCGTACCCTTGCAATCTTGGTAGGTATATCAATAAAGGTACTTGCAATAAAGCTGGCAACAAGGTTGACTTCGTCAGAATCCGTAACCGCGATGAGCATCTCGGTATGTGCTATATTCGCTTTTTCCAGGGATTCCACACTGGAGCCACTGCCCAATACCACCTGGACATCGAGCATCTGGGACAGGCGGGATATCTTTGCCTCATCTTTTTCTATGACATAGACATCAATATCCTCTTCGCTGAGTCTCTTTGCAATCATAAAGCCGACATCGCCGGCACCAATGACCAAAACACTCATGGTTATACCTTTATAATCTCAAGAGAAAAATGCCCCTTGAGGCGTACCTTTGTCTTTTGAAAACCCAGCATGATTTCATCCACATCCTCTTCTGTACAGACCACCCGGGGCGTGAAAGATGCCGCATGACAGGATTCAGTCAGTCCATCCAGAAAGTTCTCAGCCACAAAGACCATATTTATCCCTGCATGGCCGCTGCCCGGAAGGGACATATACATGGTATCAAGTCCAAGACCGGAGGCCGTGTCAGACATTATCCGGGCCGCCTGACGGATGCGGCCGGAATCAAAGGTGTTTTTTGCCCCGAGACAGACGAGGGCCACACCCTCTGCCTCGAGCGTGTCCATTTGCGCAAAGAGTATCTTTTCTCCCCATTCCCCGCTTATTCTGCCTGAGACAAGGAGCCTGGAGATAAGGGCATCCATGTACCAGTCCAGAACCCCGGTTGGTCCCTGAATGGGTCTTTCATCACTGAAACACCACATGCCCAGAAGAGTGCAGGAGATTTTTTCTGCGTTACGGGTATCGACTATAACCTTCATTCAGGGAACCTCTTTTTTCAGGTGATCCATAATCCCATTGAGAAATCCGGGGAATTTAGGAGACCCGAACCGTTTGGCCAGTTCAATACCCTCGTTGATCGCGACCCTGTATGGGATATCCTTTCTGAAAATCATCTCATATACGGCAATTCTAAGGATATTGCGGTCTGTCCTGGACATGCGTCTC
>JAYEKR010000268.1:0-8055 GCA_034661115.1 Thermodesulfobacteriota bacterium
TCAAACAGTTCATGGACAACGAAAGTTTCAAGCGCTGGATGACCGACACGGTGTTCAACCTGACCTACAACAGCGGCGCACCCTGACGTATGCTGAGCCCTGAAATCTGCACAAAAAATTGATGACATTAAGGTGGATTTTTCATAGAAAAAAATTATCTAAGGAGGAAATCTATGAGGAAAAAATACAGCAGGGAATTCAAGGCAAAGGTGGCTGATCAGTCTACGCAGCCATTAGGATAATCGTCTAAAACGTCCATGTTGTCAAGTGGTTAGCGTGTTTCGAGCATTGATTTCGAGGGAAATCCGTTATTATAAACGTCCTCGCCATTGTAATAGGTCACGGTCTGCGAGATCAAAGCGGGTTTTGTTACCCATACGGAATATAGGTACGTAGGTTTCTAAAAAAAAAGGCTGCCATTTGCGGCAGCCTTTTTTTATCTGTTCAGTAATATTTTAATCGCACAGCTCGAAGATCGCTGCAGCACCCATGCCGCCACCGATGCACATGGACTCAACGCCGTACTTGACGCCGCGTTCTCTCATCTCGGTCAGCAGCTGGGCACAGAGTTTTCCGCCGGTGCACCCAAGAGGATGGCCAAGGGCGATTGCGCCCCCATTGACATTTATAATCCTCTTGTCGCTGTCAGATAGCCACAGGTCTCTCTTCTCATACAGGCCAAGTTGCTGCAGGCAATAGATACACTGTGACGCAAATGCCTCGTTTACCTCCCAAAGGCCGATGTCTTCCACCTTCATTCCGGCGAGTTTAAGTACTTTCGGGATTGCATAAGCCGGACCTACACCCATTTCATCCGCCCTGACACCGGCAACGGAATAAGCCACGATTTTTGCAATGGGTTTGACCCCGAATTTTTTGACTGCATCTTCACTCATGACCATTGATACGGCAGCACCGTCAGTGGTCTGTGATGAGTTACCAGCGGTAACAGAGCCAGTTGCAGCAAAGGCAGGCCTGAGTTTCCCCAGCCCTTCTATGGTTGTACCTTTTCTAACGCCATCGTCAAAGTCCTGGATAAATGTCTCTTTTACGGTCATGCCGTCTTTTTCAACAAAACGCAGGGCAGACACGGGGACGATCTCTTTATACCGACCGTTTTCCTGTGCAGCAACGGCCTTCATCTGGGAGTGATATGCAAATTCATCCTGCATATCGCGGGTGATTTTGTAGCGGTTTGCCACGTTTTCTGCTGTTATACCCATGGATGTATATACATCGGCATTTTCCTGCGACCATTCCGGATGAGGCCTAGGTATATTACCGCCCATTGGAACGATGGACATGGACTCGACACCGCCGCCTATGGCAATTTCACACCAGCCGGCCTTGATTCGCATCGCCTGAAGGGCAATACCCTCAAGACCCGAAGAACAGAACCTGTTTACGGTTGCTCCGGATGTGGAATCCGGAAATTTGCACATCTGCGCAACAACACGGCCTATATTCAGCCCCTGTTCTGCCTCGGGGAATGCACAGCCGATCATGAAATCTTCAACCTCTTTTTTCTCAACCTCCGGAGTCCGTTCCATCAAACCTTCGACCGCAGTCTTGAGCAGGTCTTCAGGGCGGGTCTTTGCCAGGGCACCCTTATTCCTCCTGCACCCGGGGGTCCTTACTGAATTGACAATATATGCTTCTCTCATTTAATTTTCCTCCTAATATCTACAAATAGTGTATCCCTACAGGAATAACGGCTTTCCGGTTTTCATGATGTTCTCGGCCATCTTCTGCGTATTTTCTGTCTTCCACAGATCCACGAATGCCTCCCTCTCGAGCTTCATCATGTGTTCTTCGCTCACAGCTGTACCTGTAGGTACATCGCCACCGGCCATGCACACAGCAATCTTTTTGGCGATAAATTCCATATGGGGCGTGATATAACCACCACTCTTCATATTGAGCATTTCTGCCCACACAGCACCGATTGCCTCGCGGCCAAGGACAGGTATTCCTTTCTTCAGAGGAGGGGCATACCCGTCATCAACCATCTTGAGGCATTCCTTTTTTGCTTCGCCGATAAGGTTGTCCCTGTTGGGTACTATACGGTCCGTGCTTGTCAAGAAACCATTTTTCCGTGCGTCGGCAGCAGATTTAGACACCTTTGCCTGTGCAACATTCATGAACGCCGGGAGGAAATATCCCAGATAGTCGGTCAGTTTTGCCGGTGCTGGTTTTGACTCTATGAACCGTCTCCAGAGGTTTGTCATGCCGCAGCCACCTGGAACAAGACCTGCACCGATCTCCACCAGGCCCATGAACAGGTCTGTATGTGCAACGATTCGGTCTGCTGAAAGACAAATTTCACAGCCGCCGCCGAGGGTGAGCCCGTACGGGGCTGCAATCACCGGGTAGGTGGAGTATCTCGTGGCCATAACACCCGTATGCACATTTTTGATGAACTGGTCTATTTCATCGAATTTCCCTGCCCTGGCAAGGCCCAGCATGTAGGCAAGGTCTCCGCCGGCGGAAAATGCACCAGGCATGCCGCCGGCCTGGTTGCCGATAACCAGGCCGATACCATTTTTGTCCACGTAATCTCCGGCCATAGCCATCAAGTCGACCATGTCCTTGTTGATTGCGTTCATTTTGGAGTGGAATTCGAGACAGAATACACCGTCTCCGATGTCGATGAGAGAGCATGCCGGGTTGGACTGGACAACCTTGTTTTCAGCCCTGAAGTTTGCAAGGCTCAATGCCTTTTCGCTGACCTTGACCGGCTTGTATTTCCCGGATGCGAAATCATAGAATAACACCTTTCCGTTCTCGATCTTGTAAAAGGAGGTGTTTCCTGCGGCAAGCATCTTCTTTATCTTCTCCGGCACTGCCATGCCGTCTTTTTCCATCTTGTCGACAGATTCTTTGAGCCCGATTGCATCCCAGCCCTCGAATGGTCCTAACTCCCAGTTATAGCCCCACTTCATTGCATTATCGATCTCTACAATGGTATCGGATATCTCGGGAATCCTGTTGGCTGCATAGATGACTGCGCCTGCAGTAACCTTCCATGCAAACACGGCACCTTTATCTGTGCCATAGAGGATTGTCTTTAATTTCTCAGCTAGAGACCCCTGCTTTTTTGCGGCATCCAGGCAAGGGAACGAGGCCTTTTCAAGGTCTATATAATCGACAGTCTTCGGATCTATGACCTTACGGAGTTTTTTCCACTCCGGGGTGATCTCGGTCTTATAGAAGCCTGCCTTTGTCTTGTTGCCGAAAAGGTTTTTTTCGACCATCTTCTTTACAAATGCAGGGATATCGAACACGTCTCGCTCTTCGTCTTCAATACAGAGGTCATAGGAGTTCTTGGCAACATGTGACAAGGTATCCAGGCCAACGAGGTCGGATGTCTTGAAAATGGCGGTCTTCGGACGCCCCATAGGGGCACCGAACAGTGCATCGACTTCCGGGATGCTCAGCCCTTCTTCAAGCATTACCTGCATGCATTTGCCTATGCCGTGAACACCGATCCTGTTGCCGATGAAATTCGGTGTGTCCTTGGCCCAGACAATACCTTTACCAAGCCTTTTTTCGCCAAAGTCAGCGATAAAGTCGAGAACATCCTGGCTGGTTGATTCGCCCCGGATGATCTCCAGAAGGTGCATGTAACGTACCGGATTGAAAAAATGTGTCCCAAGGAAATGTTCCTTGAATTCCTTGCTCAAGCCTTCCGACATATCTTTGAGAGGAATACCCGATGTGTTTGAAGACACAATTGTGTCAGGTTTGCGTATGCCCTCGATACGCTTGAAGAGCTGCTGCTTGATCTTGAGATTTTCAACCACCACCTCTACGATCCAATCGCACTCTGAGAGTTTGTCGAAGTCATCTTCCAAATTACCGATGGTGATGCGGTCGGCGTCGTCTTTGGAATAGAACAGGGGCGGTTTTGCTTTCATGGCGCCCTTTAATCCGGCATCTACGATCCTGTTTCTGGCCTTTGGATCTTTTTTCTCCTCGTCCTTCAGGTCAAAGGGCACTATGTCCAACAATAACACTTCAACACCTGCACTGGAAAGGAGAGCGGCGATTCCACCACCCATAATTCCAGACCCAATGACCGAGGCCTTCTTGATTTTCCTGACCATTACTACTTCCTCCTATAGATTTTTTAGAATAAAAATTTTTAACAATGAATTGGGATTTATTTTATCAGTCTATTTATGCTAAGTCAATCAAACAGAATATTTTTGATAAACAACCACTATGGGGGGCGAGTGATCGATATATTTTTATGAACCCATGCGAAAGATGTCCTATTGATGATAAGATCTATGAATGTTGCGGCCGTTTCCCGGACTCGGGCGAAACCGCATATCTTGAGCTTGACGATTCAAGGCGGGTAACTGCCTGC
This sequence comes from Thermodesulfobacteriota bacterium, assembly GCA_034661115.1. Taxonomy (GTDB): domain Bacteria; phylum Desulfobacterota; class Desulfomonilia; order UBA1062; family UBA1062; genus JAYEKR01. The sequence goes on from JAYEKR010000268.1 coordinate 4,373, forward strand.
CCTTACCTGGACCGTCACGGCAGATGCACGATATATGAAAAACGTCCTTTGGGATGCCAGACATACTACTGCTCTCATTTCCTGGTTCAGGGGAAGGCCTTAGAGGAATACCTGGGTATTTTATCCTGCTGGGGGATTATCGAGGCCGACGATTAGGCCACACAGGGAAAGCTCATGGTTTTCATTCAAGGGTTCCCTGATCCAGGCAAAACCATATTTATGATTGATTTCAGGTGATTTATCTTGTAAAATTTTTTTCTTAATGTGTTGACATATAGTGAATGTAATCTAATGAAGATCCTGGCAATGATCCTTGTGCTTGTTTTCCTTGTCCCTTCATCCGCTGTCTATGCCATCTCGCAGGCCTCTTTTATGGCAGAGACAGTCTATGTATCCGGTACCAACCATTATGAAATCTCATTTGGTTCCGGCAAAAGCAGGCTTGATTGGGATATGGATATGTACCTTGAAGGCCTCTCTTTTAATCTTGCCCTTTCCCCCGGGATGGACATAAACCTGTCATGCCTGGCCTCCCCCTGGCAGTCCGGGGGACATTTTCTTTATGATACGGACTGGGACCGTGATGGCGCAATTACATGTTTTTCCTCGAGTCATATCGATAACAAGGCCATCATCCTCAGGGCCGGGGCTGGAATATATCCCCTGAGAGCAGGGCGTGCATCCCTTCGTCTCTATGGGGGGTATGAGGCGCAGAGGTTCCATTACCGGGGTTATGACACCACCCAGTATGAATACGAGGATGGTCTCGATGCAGTGTATTTTGTAGGAGGATCAGTGATCACCTACAGGCTCGACTATGACCTGTTGTATGTGGGGCTTGGTCTTGGCATGACCATCCCAGACCGGGTGGAGATGGGGCTGAACGCCTCTGTTATACCCTACGCCCTTGCAAGAGACAGGGATAATCACCTCAGACGCAACAAGGTCTCCACAGGCAGATGTACGGGAACCGGCATGATGATGGACGCCTTTTTGCGGATAAAAATCATTGGGGCATTGTACGGCCACGTGGAATGCGGCATCCATCGCATACGCACAAGCGGTTCCCAGTCGCAGAGGTGGTATGGTGACGACCCTGTCTCCAGGGGTATTGACGATACAGGCTATGTCTTTTCGAATATCCCACAGGAATGCGAACAGTCTGCCTCGCACATGGGCATTGGCATGGGCTTCAGTTTTTAGGGTTCAGGGGAAAGGTCTTTGGGGCGAGGGCAGCTTGAGTTTCATGTCTTGTTCAATATTTTGTGAATTATATTTAATTTTTTAATCCTGACGTATTGGCCGATATAGAATCCATGTCAAGAAGGTTTACCGCTGCCAACATCTTCAGAAGCAGATATTCCCTGCCTTATATGGATCCCGAGGCCAGGGAGATTATCTATCTTATTCCCTCCCTGTTATCGATTGGCAGGGAGGGCTTTGGTGTCTATGCCCACCCGGTATGCACCCCCGGGGGGCTTGAACTGTTGAGAAAACATCTGGATAAAGGGGTTGATCTGGTTCCAGGGAGGCTTCCTGATCGGATTTTGCTTGAGAGCTTTATTATTGTTCCCAGGCCCTGTATATCCGGGGAATATTCTCTGTCCCTGGCCATTATCGCCATTCCGGTGGAAGATACAATGGTGGATGAAATCACGAATAAGCTCGAGGAGATACAAGGGTTTCTTCGCAAAAAAGGGATTTTTGCAACCCTGCATGTTCAAAAAAGGCTGCCAGAGCTGCTGATCTATGAGGTCATGAGGGTCGGGGTTGTGCTTGCAGGGAAATACCCGATAACGAAGGAGGGCAAAGAAGAGGATTCCATCTTTATAGGCAGACTGCCTTTTTCCATAAAAGAGGGTTTTATGGACAGGCCCATGGACTGGAATCCCTTCTGGTATTTTTTATCCAGAGAGATACTAAGGTATATTGAGGCAGGCGATTATCCGGCTTCCATGCATATTCCCGGGGCGAACCCGTACCTTTTGCCATATCTGCATATATTGCAGGCCTGTGAGGAGGGCTTGGATGCCGACAGGCTGGCGCGATTCAGGACAAGCCTGTATTACCTGTTTTCCGGTTTTGGTCCCACGAGAGAGGTGATGGCAGAGCAGGCTGCACGCTGGAGATGGAATGCAATGCCCGATATCACGGAGATGGGGCTTCGTGGACGCCTGCGTCTTCGGAGATGGCTTGTGCCGCTGGAAGCGGGGGAGCTTCCCCTGTGTATCTGGCCTCCTCTCAAGGGTGAGACCCTGGATGAGGTTCGGCTTGAGCTGAAACACGGTCTCTGTGGCATACGCGGCGTGCCGGGGTTTTCACATGAACATGCCTGGGTGGTGCTTGCCTGGGCCGGCCTCTCCGGGCTGATAGGAGAAAAGACAAGGATAAGGCATACCCGTGAGATTGCATTGAGGCGGGATGTCCCGGAATCTATTGGAAAGATGCTTGAAGCCCTGTATGGTGGTGTTGATATCATTGTTTCGCAGGATCATCTCAAGGGTGCTGTAAAAAAGCTGGATGGCCGGTTTTTCTTTTCCGGTGATTTCTTTGCGGTGCTGGGAAAGGGGGATAAATACTGTCTTGAGACAGAGCCCCTGGTCCAGGAAAAGGCACTGATCGATGATAAGGGCCTGGATAAGCTTTTAGGGGGATAGAGGACAGATGGATCTACCTTTTGAAACAGGGATACTGGTGGTAGGTACTGAGCATGTGTACTGCAAGAACATGGTGGATATGCTTGTCATGCTTGGGTTTGAGAATACCATGGAGGCATTGGATGGGGCCCGGGCATGGGAGATTATCAACCGGGAAAGGATCGGGATAATTATAGCCCAGTGGGAGATGTCGGAGATGAGCGGCATGGCTCTTCTGAGGCTTATACGGGGTGATGCACGTTTTTCAGATACCCCTGTTCTCTTATGGACACAGGGGATAACAAGGGCACATGTGGTCAGGGCTGGAGAGGCCGGGGTCAGCGGTATTATCGTGGATCCGGTAGGCGTGGATGCCCTTGAAGCAAAGATACATACCATACTTGAGTTCGAGATGAATCCGGATACAAAAAAGGCCAGGACCTATATGGACAGAGGTGATGTCCTTGCCGACCAGCAGAATTACGATGATGCATTGAAGGAATATGGCAAGGTGCTGAATATCCTTGAATCCGCCGAGGTCTATTATAATATCGGTTATATAAAGACCGCAAAAGGGGAGTATGATGAGGCCCTGGCTGCGTTCCGCAAGGCGACCCAGCTCAACCAGATGTTTGCCAAGGCATATAAGGCCATGGCCGATGTCTATCTGAAGATGGGAAACAAGGCGAATGCGAAAAAATATCTGCAGATGGCGGGAGACATCTTTCTTGAAAGGGACATGCACGAGAGCGCTGAAAATGTTTTTAACGAGATTCTCGAGATCAATCCGGATACAATCAATGTGTACAACAGTCTGGGCATCCTGTACCGGAGACAGGAACGATATGAGGATGCAGTAGGTTTGTACCGGAAGGCGATCAAGATATCCCCGAATGACGAAAACATCCAGTTTAATCTGGGAAGGACCTATCTTGATCTGAATAATCCTGATATGGCAAGGAAGTATTTTATCGGGGCCTTGAAGATAAACCCTCAGTTTGACCTTGCCAGAGGCATGCTGAAGGCCATTGAGTCCGCCCGTACCAT
>JAYEKR010000269.1:0-7961 GCA_034661115.1 Thermodesulfobacteriota bacterium
TGGAAAATGAAGAGGATCAGGTCGTAGGTATGGACGTTATAGGTGCAGAGGACGAGTATGTCATCAATCTCACTGAATACGGCTATGGCAAGAAGACATCTGTCAATATGTATAATGTCCAGAAAAGGGGCGGAGCAGGCGTATACACCGTTCGTATCACCAAAAAGACAGGGGACCTCGTCGGGATAAGGGTGGTGAAAAAGACGGATGATCTCATGGTTATATCAAGCTCCGGACAGATTATCCGGTTCAATGTTACCCAGATGCGTACGACCAGGGCAAGGTCTGCACAGGGTGTAAAGGCCATCCGAATGAACAAGGGTGAATATCTTGTTGACTTTACAAGGTATGTAGGAGATGAGCCCGAGGAGTAGGTAAAAGCCCTGCCCGATGGCCGGGCAGGGCTTGAGATTAGAACGTTTTTTAAACGCTTATATAGATTTTCAGGTTATCGTAATGGGCCTTGAGTTTGAAGTCACCTTTGTTATCCTGTCTTTGGATCCGCTAAAGGTAATGGATCGTATCCTTGGTCTTTCATCCATCGGACCTTACGACCTTGTCTTTGAAAAAGAGCTGGTTTTTACAGACCGTTATTTTGATACACACAGTGGAGAGCTCATGGATCAGCGCCTTGGCCTCAGGCTGAGGCAATCAGAAAACACAGGGCTCATCTGCATGAAAGACGCAGGAAAGACCAGTGCCTTCGGCGGCATAAAACGCACTGAGATTGAAGGGCCCTGGACCGGAGAAGCCATGGACATCATCCTTGATGCGCTCAGGGAAAGGGGGATTATCCGGGATTCAACACCATGTAATCTTTCTGGTATTTCTGATTCAGCAGGGTTTTTGTATGGGCTGGGCCTGCATATTATCCAGAAACGCGAGACCATAAGGCAAATTACAAAGGTCCTTTACCACCAGGTGCCGGTTGCCCGGATAGATCTTGACACAGTGAGATACCAGGCAGACAAGGCAGAGATTCTGCACCATGAGATGGAGATTGAACTCAAGGACGCTCAAGAGGAGACACACCTTGAACGATTGGCTGGCCTCTTTGAAGAAAGATTTTACAATGAGCTCATGCCATGGGGGATCAACAAGCTTCTTACCGGTTTTGCCCTTGAATCCATGTACAAAAAAGGAATGATCCAGGGATCACAACCGGACAGACATATCTATGAAGAGATCATGGATATGGGGATCACTTGAACCTGGAGCCGTTTTTCAATAAACCCGCATGAGTACTTCTGCGCTCACAACCAAGAACGAGAAACCATGTTTCCCCAAATCGTCATCCCCGTCTGCCTGTGCGTCGCACGCAGACAGGCGAAGGCGGGGATCCAGAAACACCGCACCAGCCAAGGATACGGGATTCCCACTTTCGCATGAATGACATTGGTGGTATCCTCCTTTTTTCATATAAAAAAATATAAAAAGGGGAAGCAGTGAATTCTGAGAAGGCAGGAGATTTTAAAGATATCGGTCTACATGTGCCCGACATACTTGTTCCGCGCCACGACATAGACCTGTCCAGGTGGGCGGTCGTCGCCTGCGACCAGTACACCTCGCAACCGGAATACTGGAAGGAGGTAAAAGACCTTGCTGGGGACGCACCCTCAAGCCTGGATCTTATATATCCGGAGATATATCTTGAAAATGCGGACAAACAAACGCGCATCCAGGAGATCTCCCGGCACATGGAGGAATACCTTGAGCGCGGGCTCCTTGTCTCTCAGGGGCCAGGCTTTGTCCTGCTGGACCGCAGTACTGCCCACACAGAATCCAGAAAGGGCCTGATCGTGGCCCTGGACCTGGAGCAGTATGCATTTAAAAAAGGCTCAAAGACCCTTATACGCGCAACCGAGGGGACCGTTATGGACAGGCTTCCTCCCAGGATACAGATCCGCAGCAGTGCGATACTGGAGATGCCCCATATCATGGTGCTTATCGACGATCCGGCAAAGACCGTTATAGAGCCCCTCTTTGATCTGGCCCTTGAAAAGATCTATGATTTTGAACTCATGATGAACGGCGGGCATGTCCGAGGATACAGGATAGACAAAGAAGCAGACATAGCCGATATTGCAGACCACCTCGGCAGGCTTGCAGACCCGGAGACCTTCAACCGAAAATATAATGTTCAGGATAAGCCGGTTCTTCTCTATGCCATGGGTGATGGAAACCATTCCCTTGCAACAGCCAGGGTCATCTGGGAAGAGATGAAGAAAAACGCTGAAGACCCACAGGCAGTTATGTCTCATCCTGCCCGTTATGCCCTGGTTGAACTCGTCAATATACATGATCCGGGCCTTGAGTTTGAACCGATTAATCGCGTTTTATTCCAGGTTGAGCAAGCAGACCTGCTTGAGCAGATGTCGGGTTTTTATCACGCCCAGGGCTCTGGTTTTTCATCCACAACCTGGACGACCAGAGAACAGATGCTCAAGGGATATGAAGAGAGCAGGGGGGTCCTGGATACACACTGCATCCCCTTTGTAGCAGGGGACCACTATGGAATCATTCGCATTACCGAGCCAGTATTGAACCTGGAGGTGGCGACCGTCCAGGCGTTTCTGGATGAATTTCTGGCCAAAAGACCCGATTCATCTATCGATTATATCCACGGGGAAGAGATTGTCACTCAATTGGGATCAATAGATGGGAACATGGGGTTTTATCTACCTGCTATCTCCAAACATGACCTTTTCAAAACCATCATCATGGATGGTGCCCTGCCACGAAAGACCTTTTCCATGGGGCAGGCAGAGGAAAAACGTTTTTATATGGAAGGCCGGGTAATAGATTCGTCAGCCGCCGCCCATGGTTAAACCTCACGGGCATCAAAGGTTCACGCTTGGGGCGCGATATAGATGGAATCCTTGAACCTGACAATCCGGACGGGTGTATTTGCCGGATAATAGACTGTCTTTGTTGTAGAGGATTCTACCTTGAATTTTTATGCGATATGGTTATATCTTATTGTCGTATTTAGGGGAAGAGTTCAGGGTTTTGATTTAGATCGGTGAGAGAGATTGTAAGTTTTGGTTTTAGGTGAGATTATCAGGAGAACCAGTGAAAAACATACAAGGGGGACAGACATGAACCAGATAGACCTTATGAGACAGCTCCATGTGGCATCTGAAAAAAAGATAGTGCTTCTTATCATGGACGGTTTGGGAGGGCTGCCGGACAGCCGGGGGAAGACAGAGCTTGAGGCGGCCGACACACCGAATATGGATGCCCTGGCAAAAAAATCCATCCTTGGTCTATCCACCTCAGCTTCCCCGGGGATTACACCCGGCAGTGGTCCGGGCCACATGAGTCTTTTTGGCTATGATCCAATGGAATATAGTATAGGCCGCGGTGTGCTGGAGGCCCTGGGTATCGGCCTTGAGCTGAATGAGTCAAGCCTGGCAGCCAGGGGTAATTTTTGCAGCCTTGATCCCGCTTCCGGGGTAATAACAGACAGGCGGGCCGGACGCATACCGACCACTGAGTGCAAGAGGCTGGTAGACATGCTTTCAGAGATCAGGCTGGACGGGGTAAATGTCCATATCCATCCGGTCATAGACTACCGTTTTGTCCTTGTGCTTGAGGGCGAGGGTTTGGGTGGCAATTTGGGAGAGACCGATCCGCAGAAGACAGGCCTGAAGCCCCTGGAGGTCAAGGCCCTTGATCCGGGATCCAGCAGGAGTGCTGACCTGCTCAATCAATGGCTTTCACAGGCCTTTGAGATCATCCGGGATCAGAGACCTGCAAACGGCTGCACACTCAGGGGGATTGCAAAGGACCCCGGGCTGCCCTCTTATGAGGAAATATATGGCCTGAATGCCGCCGCCATAGCCGCCTACCCCATGTACAAGGGGATTGCACGCCTGGTCGGCATGGACATCCTGGATGCCGGTAACACGGTGGAGTCAGAGCTGGAGGCATTGAAAAGGCACTGGAACGATGGACATGACTTTTTCTTTTTCCATGTAAAGAAGACCGATTCCGCTGGAGAGGACGGGGATTTTGATGAGAAGGTCAAGGTGATAGAACAGACAGACCGGATCATACCGGACATTATGGATCTGAATCCGGATGTGCTGATGATAACCGGGGACCATTCCACTCCGGCAAGGCTCAAGGGCCATTCATGGCATGAGCTTCCCTTTGTGCTTTATGCAAACAATATAAGGCACGATCCAGTCACACAATTCGGGGAGACGGCCTGCATCCAGGGAGGCCTGGGTCACATCCGCCATGTTGATATCATGCCGCTGGCCATGGCCCATGCCGACAAACTGGCTAAGTACGGGGCATAGGATGAAAGAGAAAAAAAGGGTTGCAATTGTCTTTGGCGGTGTGTCTACCGAGCATGAAGTCTCCATTGTCTCTGCGGGTTTTATAGCGGCGAATATAGACTTGTCAGTGTTTGAACCCCTTTATGTGGGCATAGACAAGCAGGGTAGCTGGTTTATGGGTGAGGGTGTGTTTGATTATCTGAGGTCAGGCAAAAAAGAACACATACAGAGGGTGACCCTGTCCCCGGATCCATCCGTCAGGGGTTTTATTCCCATGGACCCCGGCGAGGTGATCCCCGTGGATATCATATTCCCGGTGATGCATGGACCAGGCGGGGAGGATGGCACCATACAGGGCCTCTTTGAGCTGGCGGACATACCCTATGTGGGCTGCAATACAATGGCCTCTGCGATCGCCATGGACAAGGATATGACCAAGCGTGTTCTTGCACAGAGGGGCATCTCCGTGGTCAAGGGGACATGTGTAAATGCATGGACGTGGAAGACAGACAGGCAAGAGGTCTTAAAAGAGATATCCGATTCCCTTGAGTTTCCCTTGTTTATAAAACCGGCGACCATGGGGTCCAGTATCGGCATCACAAGGGTGTTGACGCCAGACGAGATCCCAGGGGCCGCGGATCATGCGTTTAAATATGCCGCAAAGGTGGTCGTGGAACAGGCTGTAGACAATGCCCTTGAGATCGAGGTGGCGATTATCGGGAACAAGGAACCAAAGGCCTCTGTCCCCGGGCAGGTCATCCCGGAGGGAGATTTTTACGATTTTAATGAAAAGTATATAAACACATCTGCAAGGCTTGTTGTACCCGCTAATATAGGTTCGGGCCTCAAGGAACGCATGGAGTTTATTGCCCTTGATGCCTTTGATGCCATAGGGGGTGCTGGCCTTGCCAGGGTTGATTTCCTTGTGTCTGAACAAAGATGCTATGTGAATGAGATCAATACCATGCCCGGGTTTACCAGCATCTCCATGTATCCCAGGCTGTGGGAGGCAACAGGGGTGTCCCCTGAACTGCTCATCACTTTGCTCCTGGATCTTGCCTGCCAGAGGCATGATGACTGCAAAAGCCTGGTCAGGACCATTGAGGTCAAGGGCAGCCTTGGGGTTTGACCCCAATGGGGAAAACTCGAAACTCGGGGTCTACCATCGAAATTAGCAGATGACAAGAAATATAAAGGCGGATAAGATAGTCATTGACGGAGGTGTGGCTTATGGGGTCAGTGGCCTGCAAAGGTTCACCTTGACTTGAAATGCCGCCTCCGTCATTTGCGTCATCCGCGAGGCCGACCGGGATGGTGCCGTATTTGTGGCTCTGTAAGTAGACGTGGCCCGGGGATGATAATCTTTTAGATGGAGGGTCGCATGTCTGGTAGAATCGTTCAAGAGATCAGAGTTGGAGTAGATGTCGGTTGTCATAGTCACAATGTGGCCATTGGGTTGCCCGATGGCCATTTTCTGGAAGAGTTTGAGATCCCACATACACCTGATGGTTTTCGGGAGTTCTTCTCGCGGATTGGCAAGCATGAGCAAAAATATAACTGCAATGTTGCTGTCGCCATGGAGGGGTATAATGGCCACGCCAGGCCGCTTGACACCATGGTGCGAGTCAGAAATTATCAACTCTACAATATTAACAATCTGAAACTTGCGCGTTTTAAAGAGATTTTTCCGGCCGCAGCCAAGACTGATACAATTGATGCCCGCAAAGCCTTGGAACTATTCCAGCTGCAAGATCACCTTGAAAGTGCACGGGGTGTATTGCAAGAAGTTCAAGCTATTCCAGTTGAAAATGCTATTCTGAAACGACTTACTCGTCGCCGGCGTTCATTGGTCAATGAACATGTGAGAATTATCAATTCCATACAGGCTGATTTGCGTGCAGTCTGTCCTGGCCTGCTTGAGATCACCAACAGTGCCGATAATCTATGGTTTCTTAATTTTCTCACAAGTACGGATTCATTCAAGAAAATAGCACGTCTGCGCTACGCAACTCTTTTAAAGATTCCCGGGGTAGGAAAAAGATATGCAGGGATAATTCAAAACTGGCAGACAAAGGCACATTTCAGTCATGAGGTGGATTGGGTAGGTGACATGATTCAGGAAGATGCTCTGCGAGTGCTTGATCTTCATCATAAAATCAAGTTACTGGAAAAAAAGTGCACGCAGGTCGCAACAAATTCAGCACTTGCTACGCTGATTATATCTATTCCTGGTTTTGGCCCAGTATGTTCTTCAACATTGGCCGGCGAGATCGGAACCGGCGTCCGATTCTCTTCTGAAGCCAGCCTTGCGCTCTATCTGGGCATGGCAACTCTGGATAAAAGTTCCGGCAATCATAAGGGTTCAAGGTCGCCCAAACAGGTTAATACCAGGGCAAAAGCGGCTATGATGATTGCCGTTGATCGACATCGCAAATATGTTCCAGAATCAACGCGATACTATTTGAAAAAGCGATTAGAGGGAAAAGCGCATAACCAGGCGATCAGAGCGCTGGGTCGACACCTTTGTCGTGTTATTTTCAAAATGATTAAGGAGGAGCGAACTTATCAGATACGAAATTAGACCATTTTCTACTTGAAATTCCGAGCGGGATGTTCAGGTCTTGTATTATCACATTTTCCCCTTTGCATGGCTTGATGATCGGACTATGCGACTGATCGTAGTGTAATGAAGCCCGGTATGCCTGCTTATCTCCGCATACGTATATCCCCATTCCATGACTGCTTGACGGAATGCTTCATTACGTTTTGGGCGCGTCATTTGAACATCATGAGGTAATAACTGATCAAGTTTTGGTCGTGCTGCGAAGCGCTGAACGCGTGGAATTTCTTTCACTTCCTTACTATCTGTCAGCTTGGCAATGAATCGTTCACAGAAAACTTGTTTCCCAAGCAAACATTGAAACTGAAGATCCTTCCAAACATCAACACCTATCCCATCCTTAACAAATTCCGTATACGCCTTTTGAGCACGCCTTCTATTCTCGCCAAACTGGGATAAGACCCAGTCTGTTGAAAGAAAATTGACCGCCTTACCCTTCCCCGACATTGCCCTGTAACTGCTCCAGTGATAATCTCCCGGTTCTTTCACCATGCAGGCACGGACGGGGCTCAAAACAATATAGCGGCACAACTCCAAAAGATATGCTTCCTTATCCACCAGGATTGCTTTGAATCTCCCCTGAAATACATGCCCCGTGCTGTGATACCTTCGATTGATGTACTGCGTATATATTCCGTTGATTTGCCGCATTCCTGCCGATAGATTCCCATCCACGGTTTCTATCAAAAAATGATAGTGGTCGGTCATCAAACAATAACCATGACATATCCAGTTAAAACGTTTGACTACATCATCAAGTATCTCAAAAAATCTTTTGCGGTCCTTATCATCATGATATATCGATTGACGCGCATTTCCCCGGCTAGTTACATGGTATATTGCTCCAGGGTATTCTATTCGTAAAGGCCTCGCCATTTCTATATAATAATCCCCTAAACGTTATAATGCAAGACCTGACCCCAATCTCACAAAAATGCTCATAATGTGAAGGTGAAGCAAGCCATGTTCGGAAAAAATATCATCATAACAGACAATACGGACTGGACCACCAGTGAAATTGTCAGGGCCAGTCTGGATCGTTGGCAGGTAGAGGA
>JAYEKR010000270.1:0-2908 GCA_034661115.1 Thermodesulfobacteriota bacterium
TGAAGGCAGGGTCTAAGCGCATGGTCTGGATAAGCTCTATGCCGGTCTTATTGGGCATGTAGAGATCGGTAATGACCATGTCCACTGTATTGTTTTTTAGCTTGGCAAGGGCGTCATTCCCGTCCACCGCCTCTATTACATCGTAGCCTGCACCCTTGAGGGTAAAACACACAATTTGGCGCATGCTTGAAGAGTCATCAACACTCATGATTTTTTTACCCATCTTTTCCTCCTGTATTCCACGGCCCTTCTTGATCAAGCGCTGCATCTTTAACGGTCTTTCTTATATTATCGGAGATACCGGTCTCAATGTTGAATTCCAGCCCCTCCTGGAGAAAACGTCTGTGGGCCGCAATCAACAGCTGAATGCCTGCCAGATCAATCTCCAAGGCATCCTCCGATGCCGCCTGATCGAATGCAATCTGCACACCTGTTTTTTCATCCAGTGCCTTGACAAAGATATCCCTGAGCGCCCCGGCATCATGGATCGAAGGCCCGCCTGGAATATGGATGGTTCGCGTGCCCTTTATATCCTCAACCTGGAATTTTTTCATGGTCTTTTCCTCCTGTTGCCCTTTTTCCCCGAGAGATCTGTCTCCAGCTGCGACAGGTCCGCAATAAGCGAGGTCATGCGGCGGTTTATCACCTGTATCTCACTATAAAAGCCCATCAGTTTTTCTGCCATCAGCCGGACCTGCCTGTCACGGGCAGGGCTGTCAACATTCAACTGCGGGGAGGTCTCCTTTGCAAGACAGAGTACATCGCAAAGTATGCTGGAGAGTGGACGCGGGCTGCCTGCATTTGACTCCTGAGATGTTACATCCATGATTTCATGCATAAGGTCATGCATTGAATCCGTTATACCTGATATTTCATATGGTTTCGGTCGTAACTCTGCCATATTATCAATCCCTTAAAAAAGTTCTATATTGTCCCCGAGGTCGTCGCCTGGTTCTTCTTCACTGGCCTGGATATCACGGGTCTTTATCTGTTTTTTCTCTGTGCCATGGGGATTCCATATAATCTCTTGCTCCTTAACGACCTGTGGTTCTGCGGCAGCATCCTGCATTGTATTCCGGTGCAGGACCCTTTCCTCTTCCATTGTGTAACGCTTAATAATTTCATTGAGCTCTTTGGTGTTGTGTGCATCTTTCCAGTCCGGGTAGATGGAGCCTATCTCCTGGATTGCCTCGTTCAGATGGGCCTTTGTTTCGTTCAATGCCTGTGATACTGTTTCATGCACGTGGATGCCGGCTATGCTTGTATGGATGTCTGATTGAAGGGCTGTTGCAATATCCCGGATTTCTGCGGCAAACTCGTTCGCGTCACTGTCTTTTCGTTTAAGGAGATCCATTATCCCTGACATCTGCGAGGTGATTTCAAGGGTATGATCATGCTGGGTTTTTCTGTGTGTCTCAATCTGGCTGCCGAATGCATCCGCCGATGCTGCCATCGTTTTCAGGCTGTTTGATATTTGCAGGATATCCTGTCTTGAATTTGCCGAGAGTTCATAGATTGATCCGGACAGGACATCGAGCGCCGCGCCCCTTGACCCCATGTGGGCGGCCTTTATGCGTGCATTAATGGCAATGAGCTGCAGCTGAAAACTCATTGTATCAATATCTTTTATAAAAACCGCCATGTCTTTTACCATGGAGCATGCTTTTGCGATGGTCTCTCCTATCTGCACCTGTTCCTGCTCGTTTTCGTTTAAAAAGGCAATTACCTGTGCCATTGAGTCATCCACCCCTTTGAGGAATGCATTTCTTCCTGCATCATCTGAATACGCAAGCGAGATGGTTTTTTCAGAGATCGTTTTGACATCCCCTGCAATCTCTCCCATGTTCGATTTGACCTGCTCAACGGCAGTATAGAGTTCATCTGTTGACATGGACAATTGTCTGCAGCCCAGTGTGCATACATGCGCCAGGAGTTCGGATGACTCTTTTTGGGACAGGCCAAGGTCTTTCAGCATTTCGCAGAGATTCTCCTGCACATGCTCAATCTGCTGCCTGGTAATATCATTGGACTGCAGGGACAGGGAGATGGCGCTGATGGACCCCGCGATGTCCCCGGCCATTTGCTCGATGTCCCCGGCCGTATTATCAGAGAGATCATACTGTCCCTTTAGCCTGGAAGATTGATTGCTTATGGTCTCTATCATGTATTGCCCGCTTTTTTCAGACATGGTGTGTACATCATGGATGGCCTTGTCTATAACCACCAGCAAGCCGGATACCTGGCTGGCAATCTCAATGGTTTTTTCCTTTATGCCGTTGGACAGACGTGTCACGTCCAGGGCCAGACCTGAAAACCCTGTGGCTGCATCGTTTGTCTGCGCGTTTTCCACCCTTGTATAAAATCCGAGCATGTGGAGATTCATAAAGAGGTCTTCCATGGATGCCATGGAAGAGGATACCCCCTGCAGCATCCCCATGTATGACTCGAGGTTTGCTGCTGCGTCGTCCAGGAGCCTTCTGGCCCCGGTGAGATGATTGCCGATGGTCCCGATGATGTCGTGCAGACGGCTGATGGATGCGGTAATGTCCTCATCTCTCATCAGGCCGACCATGCGGCCTGCGGTTTTTTCAAGCCCCTGGGCACTGAGGGCGTATTCCTGGAGATCTTTTCCCATTGCGACAAAGGCATCTTCCGTGGAGCCAGAAAGGCCTCCAAGCCGGTCTGCTTCCCCCTTGATGACTGACCGCCATTTGCTGAGCGCTTTTGCGTCGCTGTCTGCCTTGACTGCGGCAGCAGGATGCATCTTTTTTTTGATATATGACCACACAGACATCATCTCCTCTTTTTTGCTATACTCATGATCATGGGCGCAATATTGTCCAGCGGGCTGACCTGGTCCACGCAGCCCAGGGCGATCGCCTCTTTGGGCATACCGAACACCACGCTT
>JAYEKR010000270.1:2918-7937 GCA_034661115.1 Thermodesulfobacteriota bacterium
CCTTGCCCCATCGTCCCCCATGCCGGTCATGATAACGCCTATGGCGTTCTGCCCTGCATAACGCGCCGCTGACCTGAAGAGCACATCCACTGAAGGGCGGTGGCGCGACACGAGCGGGCCGTCCTTTATCTCTGCAAAATAGCGTGCGCCGGATCGTTTGAGGATGAGATGGTGGTTGCCCGGGGCAATCAATACCCTGCCCGGGATGAGTGTGTCATTGTTTTGAGCCTCCTTTACCGATACCCTGCACAGGGTATCAAGCCTCTTTGAAAACGCGGATGTAAACCCCTCAGGCATATGCTGGACAATGACAATACCCGGTGCATCCTCGTCAAGGGCCTCCAGAAAAATCCGCAGGGCCTCGGTCCCTCCGGTGGAGGCCCCCACCGCGATCACCATCTCTGTGGTCTCCAGCACCCCTTGTCTTCCTGTCACGGGTATGACTGCATCTGCATTGAGTTTTGGTTCTGGTTTTATGGTTTGGGTTGTCTGTGCCCCCTTTTTTTTGTGGACACTGGATGCGGCCACCACGATATCGCATATCGTGGTGGCAGAATCCTGGAGATTAGCCCGTGTGCCGATGGTTTCCTTGTTTATGATCTCCACTGCCCCGTATTCCATGGCCCTGATTGCATTCTGAGACCCATCTGCTGCCAGGCTCGAACATATTACCACTGGGATGGGGTGCTGGTGCATAATCTTTTTCAAAAAGGTGAGTCCGTCCATGCGGGGCATCTCGATATCCAGGGTGATTACGTCCGGGACATGTTTTGCGATCTTTTGTGCTGCATAATATGGGTCTGATGCCACACCCATTATTTCAAGACGGCTGTCTGCTTTCAGGATATCGCTCAGGGTCTGCCTGACCAGCGCGGAATCATCCACTATAAGAACCTTTATTTTATCCAAAAGATGCCTCCCTGATTGCAGTCTTTTCAACCTTTTTGATGAGAATATCTCCCGTGGCAGTGTCGAAGATCATCTTTCTGCCCAGGTTTCCACCCACGTCCCATGCCTTGATCTTAATCCCGCTTTTTTCCAGGCAGTTGCGTGCCGTCTCGATATTTGCACTGCCCACATTCGCCGTGTAACCCTTCTGGTTTTCCTGATCAAACATGGCAGACCCACCGAATATTTTGACCTCGATCTCTTTTTTTGTAATCCTCTTTGATGTGAATTGATCCAGCATCCATGCAATGGAGGTATCCACGAATGCACTGAGTCCCTTGTTGTAAGAGGACCGGTATTTTGGAAGGACCGCGTGGCAGACGGCTGCCATGCCGGTGGAAGGATGGTACATGGTCACTGACAGGCATGAACCGAGAATAGTGGTAATACTGCATGGACATCCACACCAGTATACCTTTTCCGGCTTCAGGTAGATCTTTGTGACCCCTGTCGTACAAAGAGCCTTCATCGTTGTGGACCTTTGACCTTTTTCGATATGGTATTGGCCACGGGTTCAACCGGCAGATCCATGCCGTTTAGGGTCTCCGAGTGGCCGGTAAAGAGGTATCCTCCTTCTGAAAGGTGGCTGCAGAGCCTCTTAAGGACCCTTTCCTGGGTGGGCTGGTCAAAATAGATGAGTACGTTCCTGCAGAATATCACGTCCTGTTTTTCTCTCATGCCGAAGTCACCGGCCATAAAGTTGAGTTGCCTGAAACGCACATGGGTTCTAAGTTCAGGTACAATGCGGACCATGCCCTTGCTGCGGTCTTTGCTGTGCATAAGGTATGCATTTTTGAATCCATCGGGCACTGGTTCTATGGATGATTCATTGTAGATACCGTCCCGGGCTGTCTCCAGCACGCGTGTTGATATGTCCGTGCCCAGGACCATGTATTCAAAACCAGGTGCTTTTTTTGAAAACGCGTCCAGGACCATGGCCAGGGTATAGGCCTCTTCACCCGAAGAACATGCCGCTGACCAGACAAGAAAGGGCCTCCTGATGCCGGAACCTCGTGAATTGATCATGTCCGGGAGGGCCTGTTCCACCAGGTATTCAAAGTGTATGCCTTCCCTGAAAAAATCGGTTTTGTTGGTTGAAACCACATCGATCATGTGTACCACTTCAGATGCGATCCCTTCCGGGCTGAACAGGTAACTGCAGTATTCGTCAAAAGAGTCAATACCGATCGCCCTCAGCCGTTTATGCAGGCGGGCCTCAAGCATGGTCTTCTTGGTCATGGGCATCCGGATCCCACTTTCTGTGTATATGAAGTCGCTGAGCTTCTTAAAAAGCCTGTTATCCATGGAAGCCCTTATTTGCTGGTTATCATTGTTCATGTTTAAACCCATCTCTTTTTCAGATATCATCTATCTTTAAGGATCCACCTGCCGCCTGGTACCCCTCTGGCTTTATGGATGTGCCTCATTCTGCTTTTTTGTCTGTTTCATTGTCCCGGTTTGCAGATGCCATAAGTTCTATTTCTTCAAAAGAGAAGACGCGGTCAATGTCCAGGATCATGGTGAATGTTTCATCCCTTTTACCCATGCCCTTGATGAACGCAGTGTTGAGGTTTGTGCCTATGCTGGGTGCGGGTTCTATGTCTTCAGGGTCGAGATCAAAGACCTCGTGAACAGAGTCTGCAAGCGCCCCGATCACGGTTGCCTTGTTTTCGATATTAACCTCACCTATGATGATACGTGTATTGACGGTCTCTTCGGTCTTGTCCATGTTGAACTTTTTTTTGAGGTCCACGACCGGCACTACCGCGCCCCGAAGGTTTATTACCCCCTTCATGAACTCCGGTGTCTGCGGCACCCTGGTTGGTCGGATAAAATCAAGGACCTCCTTGACCCTTGATATGTCTAATGCAAACTCTTCCTCATCCAGCTTGAATGATATGTATTGCGTGGTCTGTGTTATGCCTTCTACTGCCATTTTTCATCTCCCTGTTATGTTTTTAATAAAGCCTGGATGCAATTGTTCAAGTTGCCGGGTTCACGGCTGGCTGCTTTGTTGAATATCCAGCCTTGAACCCCTGCCCCTGAACAGTCCTGCCTGGATTCCCGCTTTCGCCTGTCTGCAGGCAGGCAAAAGCGGGCGCAAAGGTAAAGGTCATTAATATCTCTCAAAATCCTCGTCCTTTGCATCGCCACTGACCCCTTCTTCGCTCATGTCAAGGATTGCGCCTGCCGGCCTGGCCTGACTGGTGTCGCTCTTTGCCTGGTGCGCGATCTTGTGGGCCGGACCATGTACAGCAGGGGCTGGTGTCTTTCGGGTCTGTTTTTTTGATCCCTTTGTATCAACCTGGAAAAACCCTATGGTGTCCTGGAGCGCCACTGCCTGGCTTGAGAGCTCTTCAGATGAGGAAGACATCTCTTCTGCCGCGCTTGCATTCTGCTGAACCACCTGGTTGAGCTGCTGGATGGCGGTGTTTACCTGTTCGCCACCTGCCTTCTGTTCATTACTGGCCGCTGTGATCTCCTGGACAAGCTGCGCGGTCTTGCCTATATCAGGCACGATCTGTTCCAGCAGGCTGCCTGCCTTTTGCGCCACCTCCACACTGGAGGATGACAGGGTGCTGATCTCGCCTGCGGCCAGTGCTGATCTCTCTGCGAGCTTGCGCACCGCGTCTGCAACCACGGCAAATCCCTTTCCGTGCTCACCGGCCCTGGCCGCCTCTATCGCAGCATTCAAGGCCAGAAGATCGGTCTGCCTTGCGATCTCTTCGATGATCCCGATCTTTTCAGCGATGGTCTTCATGGCAGATACCGTGTCATTGACCGCCTTACCGCCGTCATTGGCGTCCTGCGCCGACTTTGTGGCGATCTTGTCGGTCTGCTGTGCATTGTCCGCGTTCTGTGCGATATTGCTGGCCATCTGCTCCATGGATGAGGATGCCTCTTCTGCTGAGGATGCCTGCTCTGTGGCGCCCTGGGACATCTGTTCGGCGGTTGAAGACATCTCCTCGCTGCCTGATGCCACATTGTCTGCCGCTGAGATAATATCTGCTACAATTGAGCCCAGGTTTGCGATCAGCTCCTGAAATGCGATTATCAGTGTATCATCTGTCGAGCGTTTTTCAACCTTTACCATCAGATTGCCCTTTGAGAGTTCTTGGGCCGCATCGATCACTGCATTTGTTCCATCTATCAGCTGGTTGAGGTTGTTCTTGATCTCGTTGAAGTCACCCTTGTATTCTTCTGTGATCTTTTCCGGGATATCGCCCTTTGATATGCGGGCCACATACTCTATGGTCATGTTCATGGGTGAGATTACTGCGTCAAGCACTGCATTTATCTGTTCTGGGATCTCCCTGAAGTCGATGTCTGTTTCATTGACATCGCCCCTGGCGTCCAGCTTGCCGTCGGTCATTTTCTGACCAAGTCCGATTGTTTGGTCCACTATTTTTTTGATCCCTTTGCTGACAGCCCTGCTGACGATAAACATGGCAAGGATACCGATGATGATGGCAATTAGGGCCAGGACTATTAAGGTGGTCTTGGCAGAAGACTCGGCTGAATGCATGAGTTCTCTCTGTTCTGCACGCAGTTCATTGGCAATTTTCCCGACTGCTCTTGCCGATGCAACCATTTCTGTGGTCGCTTCGGCCTGCTGGTCGGTTTTTTCTGCGAATTTATTGAAGAGATTCAGGTATTTTTGCAGGTCTGCTGTTATCCTGTCCGCCTGGGCATCGTTTGCTGTATCCTTAAAACGTTTTTTCAGGTCTGTAAGCAGTTGCAGCATCTTGTCGGCTTCAGTGTTTACTTTGTCCACATATTCCTTGTCACCACGCAATATATAGTTCTTTTCGTGCCTGCGGATCTGGAGCATGCCTTCAATGAGCCGGTTGGTGTCATCTGCATTGGTAAGCCTGTCCCTTATGGTGTTTGCCTTTGCATTGGCACCCAGCTGAGCATAGAGTTTTGATTTCTGGTCAGCACGTATATTTGCTGCTTCTTTTAATATAGAACGAGCCGCTTTTATCATTATTGTTTTTTCAGTGTCTTTCTCGTTTTGAAGCTCGACATAGTGTTTGAATGCCGTACTATATTCTGAGATCTTACCAGGCA
>JAYEKR010000271.1:0-29508 GCA_034661115.1 Thermodesulfobacteriota bacterium
AACTATAATATAACGGTAAATCCAGCTGTCCCTACAACTACGTTTACCTTAACCGCAGTGGGTATGAACGATCAGGCAGGGGATGATATTGTCTTCGCCCTCCAATCCGACGGAACCAGAGGGTCAGCCGACGATGCCGACGGGACAGGTTTTGTCTCCGATCCCGATCTCTGGAGGACATTGAGGCCATAATGTGGGGCATCTTTGCTGTTTGTGTTCTTTTGCCTATAACCCCGCATGAGCTGCGCTCTTGGGCGAAGGATGAAAAAACCATGTCACCCCCACCTATCTATGCGTCGCACGCAGACAGGCGAAAGCCGGGGTCTGGAAGCACCGCTGCCCTTGTCCCGGTCAATTCGTATACTTCGCGGATAAAAAAGTAGGGGCACGATGCATCGTGCCCCTACTGCCGAACCATGAATCTGATCAGTTCTTGTTTTTTATATAGATATGTTTGTGGATGACAGAGCAGACATCACCTGCCCTGTCCTTCCATTCGATTGTATAGATACGTTCGATAGATCTTTGCTCTTTGAGCAGTCTTTTTATCTCTGAAAGCTCCTTTTTGTCGATCCTGAGCCTTGTCTCCAGTGTGCCTTTACCCGGCTTGAGGTATTTGATTTCCGCCCTTTTGTCCCACACGATATATCTTTTGCCCAGGAGATTGATAAGCATGACCATGTATATGCCGTCTATTGCCGCATACATGGAACCGCCGTACATGGTCCCCACATAGTTGCGGGTCTTCCAGTTCAGGGGCAGTTTCATCTGTATCTCGTCCCAGTCGGAAGAAAAATAGACAATGCGTCCGCCTGTCCGCCTGAATGCCGGAAAGAAATTGAATATATGCCGAAGGATGTATGTCTTCAGTGATTCTCCCATTGACCCCCCTCCTGTCGTTTTTTGTAGCCATAGTAGGTGATAAGCGCCTGCAGCGCATGCGCTGCACGTTCCGGGTCATTGTAGATGGGGATGCCCTTTTGAAGCATGGTCTTTACAGGGTCTTCCTGCAGGCTCCTGTATGTGTACCCGACCAGGGGCTTGTCGTGTTTGACCTTGACCTCGAAAAGCTGTTCTGAGATTCCTTTAATAATATCTTTGGTTTTGTCCTGTGCCTCTTCAACAGAGAGTCCTGACTGTTCCATGATGCCCTGGAGAAATATATTGGGATTGAGAAAATATATCATGAGTATGTCTGTATTTGGATCCCCCAGGAGGGCATCCGGGATATCATTGAATTCGCTGAGCATATTTTTGCTGAAGGTCATGTCCACCGGGTTATTGATGCTTGCAGTATGCGGAATCAGGGGGGAGAGTTTTTTGATGGTTTCTTCTGAAAGGCCTGGAAGCTCAAGACCTGAGCGTCCGCATGCATCTGCTGCAGTTGCCCCGGGGCCGCCGGAGTGGGTCTGGATGACCACGCGATTTCCTTTTGGTGCGGGCAGGTTGCCGAGGGCAAGACAAAAATCAAACATCTCGCTCAGGCTTTTTGCCCGGATGATCCCGGCCTGTCGGAACATGCCATCATATATTTCATCCGGCCCTGCCATGGAGCCTGTGTGCGAAAAACCCGCTTTTCTTCCCGCCTCGGATCCACCGACATACAGGGCCACAATGGGTTTATGCGGCACGATCTTTTTTGCCGCCTTGATGAAGGCCCTTCCCCTCGTGATACCCTCGATATACAGGGCGATGACCTTTGTGTTCGGACAATCCCCCAGGTATTCCATACATTCGACGATATCGATATTGGCCTCATTACCCACACTGAAGCCGGTGCTGAATCCCATGCCATTGAGATGGAGATAATTGAACATTTGGGTCAAAAAGCTTCCGCTTTGAGAGGCAAGCCCGATAAACCCCGGGAATCCGTCCGCCTTGATGGGGGTGGGGTTGAAGCGGTGATAGGTGTTGATCACACCGAGACAGTTTGGTCCCAAAAAACGAATGGAATACCTGTCTGCAATCGCCTGGAGCCTTTTTTCCTGTTTTTTGCCCTTTGCGTTTGTTTCACTGAATCCCCCGGATACGATAATCGCATGACCTATTCCCTTTTGACCGCACTCCTCCAGTGTGTCCGCAACAATGTCAGTGGGCAGCACAAGGATGGCCAGGTCCGGGATTATTGGGATATCCATAACGCGTCTATATGCCGTGAACCCGGCTACTGTATCTTCTTTTGGGTGAACCGGGTAGATTTTCCCCTCGTAGCCCAAGGCCAGCGTTGCATCGAGCATCAGGGATCCCATGCGTATGGCATTGTTTGATGCCCCGAAAAAGACGATGCTTTGGGGGTTGGCGATCTTATACAAGGGTTTCTGGGTAAATGATGTCATAATGCCTCCTTAATCTGTTCATCAAATATTTTGTATACAAAACTATTGGAGATCCCTGAGCATGCGTTTGAAGAGCAGTTTTTCCTCCAGGCCAAAGGCGCATAATACCTCTTCATTGGCTTTGGCTATCTCCTGCACAATCGTCCCCAGGTGATCCTCTGCCTTTTGCGTAAGGTGAAGTTCAAATAGCCGGCGGTCATCTTCAGATGGGGTTTTGAATATCCATCCGGCCTTTTTGAGGCGGGACAGTATCCCTGAGAGGGTTGCATTGTCCAGGGAGAGCTGATTGCTGAGCATGCCTGCACAAAGGCCATCCTTTTCCATGAGGGCGACAAGCACAAGCATCTGGGAAGGGGTGAGCCCGTAGGTCTTGAGCCGGTTTTTAAAGGTGCAGTAAATACCCTGGTATGCCTTTGCCACCAGAAAGAGTATGCAGTCTTCATACAATGCTTCTTTATGCGCCATTAGTTCGCATGCTAACTAAAAATTTGTTCGTATGCAATACAATTTTCAGTTGCATGGTTAGGGGTCGATGATGAAGGGATACCCCCCCTGCAGCCATCAAAGGATGGGCGGATGCGTTTTTCAGTGGGATACCATTCCTCCTTGACCATGCAAGCCAATCAGAGATATAGGAGATGCCCATGTCGGTAGAGAGGTTTTCAAGGGATGGTAGAGAAATCGTTCTCCTTGGTACGGCCCATGTATCAAGGGATTCGGTTGAAGAGGTTCAGCAGTTAATGGCGGAGACCCGTCCTGATGTGGTGGCCATCGAGCTTTGCCAGGGGCGTTATGATATCATCAAAAACCCGGATGCCTGGAGACAGACCGATATCATGCAGGTGATAAAGGACAAAAAGGCATCCCTGCTCTTTGCCAACCTTATTATGTCCTCTTTTCAAAAAAGGATAGGGGCAAAGCTCGGGATACGTCCCGGGCAGGAGATGATCGCCGCCATTGACGCGGCTGAGGCTGCCGGTATCGAGATTGCCCTGATTGACCGGCCCATCCAGCCGACATTAAAGCGTGCATGGCGAATGCTTTCTTTTTTTGAACGTATGCGGCTGATATTTTCCGGGATTGGGTCTGTGTTTGCCGCCGATGATATTGAGGAAGAAGATATTGAACGGCTCAAGGAACAGGACGTTTTGACTGCGGCCATTGAGGAGATCGCCCATGAGGCCCCTATCATCAAAAAAGTGCTTATTGATGAGAGGGATGCATATATGGCCAGAAAACTCTCTGACCTTGGAAATAAACGGGTGATGGCCGTTGTAGGGGCAGGGCATCTGCAGGGTATGATGAGAAACCTTGAGACCCCGGACGCGGATCTGACTGAACTGGAAAAGGTGCCGGAGAAAAAGGGGGGATTCTGGAAGTGGGTGATCCCCGTCCTTGTCCTTGCCTTTGTGATCGGGGGTTTTTTTTTCAAAGGACAGGAGCAAGGCTATGAGATAGTCAAATGGTGGCTCTTATGCAATGCCGTGTTTGCTTCCCTGGGCGCTATTGCAGCAATGGCGCACCCCATTACCATCCTGGTTGCCGGTATTATATCACCGATCACATCCTTGAACCCGACCCTTGCAGCAGGATGGTTTGCCGGGCTCAGCGAGGCATACCTGAGGAGGCCCACTGTGGAGGCATTTGAAGACCTTCAAACCGATACCTCGACTGTCCGGGGTTTCTGGAGGAATCCCATCACGCGTATCCTCATGGTAGTGGTGTTTGCCAATCTCGGAAGCTCCCTTGGCGCTTTTGTCGCCATGCCCATCCTGGCCAAAATTATATTTTCCGGGTAGGCTCGGCTATTTGTTTTTTGTAGCCGTTCACGGCTTGAAATTGAAAATGTAGCCGTTCACGGCTTGAAATTAGAAATTAGAAATTGGGGAAACAGGAAACGAGTTTACGAACTGGATGTGTATAAACTGGCAGAAGCGTTATCAGATATGGTCTGGCACGATTTTGATAATCTGAGTCAAGAGCAATAGAATACAAAGCAATAGTTGAAAAACTCGGGCCAAAATTGAATGCGTTCGTCAACAGTACAAAAGCATAAAGGCCAACGTTCCAATTTCAACGTTCCGTGAACGGTCACTGTTTTTTTTCTAGTCTGGGGCCGTCCTCATCCCATTTCAGCCACGCCTCTTCATCCAGGAACGCGGGCAGGACAATGAGGCCTTTTTCCATGACGCTTCGGTGAAGGTGGCCGCAGATGATTTTGTCCACCTTTTTGATCTTTGCAATATCATGGGGGATCCGGGCCCTTGGCGGCCGGACAATGGCGGATGTATTCATCATGGATTTTGCAAACCTGTCCTTTATTTCAGCGGGGACAATCCGATCCATGCTGCGGATAATGGGCCATCCGAGGTGGTGCAATATATAAAAACCCAGATCCCCCCGGACCAGGGAATGGCCATGCGCCAGGAGTACCCTTGTGCCGTGGATGTCGCAGATTACCTCCTCGGATGTGATGATATTGAGTCCTTTTTTTTTGAGGTTGGAGAGAAGAAAATCGCGGTTTCCAGGCAGGATATAAACCTTTGGGTTGCAGAGACTGTTCAGCAC
Organism: Thermodesulfobacteriota bacterium; assembly: GCA_034661115.1. Taxonomy (GTDB): domain Bacteria; phylum Desulfobacterota; class Desulfomonilia; order UBA1062; family UBA1062; genus JAYEKR01. The sequence goes on from JAYEKR010000271.1 coordinate 4,905, forward strand.
CTCATCAAACCTGGATTCAAGGCCTGAATAGAAGAAATCAAAGAGGTCTCCCAGGATAAAAACTTTGTCAGCCTTTTTTCGGGCCATATCGAGCCAGGAGATGAATTGTTGTTCTTGCTTTAAGTCCCCGGGCCTCAGGTGTATATCCGCAATGAAGAGGTACATACCTGTATATCTTTCAGAAATATCTTGATTTATCAAGCCCTACCTTTTATAAAGCATTGAGAATGTCTATGGATAATCAAAGACGCATCATGACGGGCTGTATCCGGATCCTGATCATTGTCGAGGTTTTTCTGGTTATTTTTGCTTGTGACAGACAGGATAAGGATGGGCCTGAGGCATCAAAGACCCCTCAGGGGACAGTGCCCGTGCATGCAGACATTAATGCTGCAGATGCCCCGGAAGGGGTGTCTTTGCCTGCGCATCTTTTGGAATCCGAAGAGAAAGAACCTGAAAACAAAAAACCCATCATAAAGGATTTTACCGTGAACACAGGGGATTCCTGCCTTGGCATCTTCAAAAACAACGGTATATCAAATAGTCTTTCGTACAAGATCATCCAGGCATCAAAAGGAGTCTTTGACCTTTCCCGGATACAGCCCGGACACGTGATGACCCTTGTTTTTTCCCCTGAAAACCAGGAATTGACAAGGGTTGCCTATGAGATATCCTATCTCAGTCGTCTTGTGATAGACTTGGATGGTGATACGATCCATGCGGCCAGGCAATCTATTGAGCGTGTCCTTCCCGATACATATGCAGGACAGCTCGATCGCGTTGATATCACCATAGAAAAGGGCGACAGTGTGTATGGTATCCTTCACCGCCTGGGGATAGGGGATTATCAGATAGATCTGGTCTTTGATGCGGCAAAAAAGGTCTTTGATCTTTCAAGGATAGTTCCGGGGCATGAATTGAGTGTATGGATTACGCAGGATGGGTTTCCAAGGATAGGCCGGCTCAGTTATGAGATAGATGGATTGCATTTTCTGGAGATTGAACCGGAAGACTCCAGGTTCCAGGCGTACAGGCATAGCCTCAAGGTGGATATCCGGTATGAGAGGTCCCAGGGGGCTATAGAAAACAGCCTGTATGAATCAGGCATCAATGCCGGTCTTTCGACAGAGGTAGTAATGGAACTCACGGATGTCTTTGCCTGGGACATCAATTTTTTTACCGATATCCGGTCCGGGGATACATATACGGTTGTGTATGAAAAATACTATGTCAGGGATGAGTTCAAGGGTGATGGTCGAGTGATCGCTGCAAGTTTTGTCAACCAGGGAACACCCCATATTGCAATATATTTCAATGACCATAAGGGGGGAAAAGGCTATTATGATAAAAACGGAAAGCCCATACGCAAGCTCTTTCTCAAGGCCCCTCTGCGCTACCGTCGTATATCCTCAGGGTTCTCCTATCACCGAATGCACCCGGTTTTTCATGTCGTAAAACCCCACCTGGGGGTGGATTATGCCGCATCTACCGGGACACCTGTTGTGGCCCTGGGGGATGGAAAGATCGTTCTTAAACGATGGGACAAGGGTTATGGTCGGCATATTCGGATAAAGCACCGCGCCGGATATTATACCTATTACGGCCATTTTTCGAGATATGCCCGAGGTATGGAGGTGGGTAAATGGGTGAAGCAGGGCGATGTCATAGGTTATGTGGGGCAGAGCGGCGTGGCTACAGGCCCGCACCTGGATTTCCGTGTGAAGAAAGACGGCCGGTTTATCAATCCATTGAAGCTCAAATCCGTTGCCGGTCCAAGGCTTCATGGCTCAGCCCTGGATGCATTCAAGAAGGTTGCAGCCAGACGTATTTCCATGCTCGATAATACGGACTTGAACAATGATATGATTGTGGGTAAAAGAGATTAAATTCGTTTTTACCGGGAGGTTGTGATATGGGCGGTTATGCAGTTGTCACCATCGTGGTTATTCTTGTACTTTTTCTTTTTTCTGCAATCAAAATCCTCAATGAATATGAGCGCGCGGTTGTATTCCGCCTGGGACGGGTCATGCAAAGGCCCAAGGGCCCAGGCATTATAATCATCATTCCCTTTATTGATCGCTATGTGCGGATCAGCCTGCGTACCGTTGTCCAGGATGTCCCTTCCCAGGATGTCATTACCAAGGACAATGTCACGGTAGAGGTCAATGCGGTCGTTTATTTCCGTGTGATCGATCCCTTAAAATCTGTAATAGATGTGGAAAATTATCTCTATGCAACCAGCCAGCTTTCACAGACCACACTGAGATCGATCTGCGGACAGGCCGAACTGGATGAGCTCCTGTCCAAGAGGGATGAGATCAGTTTAAAGATACAGACCATCCTTGATCGCCAGACCGATCCATGGGGTATAAAGGTCTCGGCCGTTGAGCTCAAGCATATAGATTTGCCCGAAGAGATGCAGAGATCCATGGCCAGACAGGCCGAGGCAGAGAGGGAGAGACGGGCAAAGGTGATCAATGCCGAGGGCGAGTATCAGGCGGCCCAAAGGCTCCTGGATGCGGCAATGGTTATTGAAAAACAGCCCATTGCCCTGCAGCTGAGGTTTTTGCAGACCATCCGGGAAATTTCATCAGAGGGATCAACGAATACAGTGCTCCCAATGCCAATTGATCTGTTTTCACCCTTTATGGCTAAACTCAAAGACTAGGTCAGTGGTGTCTTTGCCTGGCAAAGACACCGCAGATATATGAAAAAAGAGGTCATATCTAGTCCGCAGAATCCCCTGTTCAAGGAATTGAAAAGACTGTCAGTCGACAGTGGATATATGGTCCTGGAGGGCAGACGTCTGGTGGCCGATGCCCTTGCGAGGGGCATTGAACCCATGTATGCGGCCGTAACACCGGAATATTTGCTGTTGCATGGCCCTTTTGAGGGCCCACATTATACTTTATCACAGAAATTGTTCTTGAGGCTCTGCGATACAAAGAACCCCCAGGGCCTCCTTGTGATCGCTGAGGTGCCCTTTGTTGATATCAGTGCGATCCAGGGCATAGAAAGGATTGTCATCCTTGACCGGTTGCAGGATCCGGGAAACGTGGGAACCATCATACGAACGGCAGATGCCTTTGGTTTTGGAGCAGTGGTTATAACCCCTTCAAGTGCTGCACCTTTTTCACCAAAGGCCATAAGGGCATCCATGGGATCCTGCCTCGGGCTGAAGATCGTCCGGGCTGTGCCCCGGGAGGTTTCATCTTTGCCCCACCGAATAATCACCCTGGATGCGCACGGTGAGTCCGTGATGTCCGGAGATTTATTCAGGAGTCCCATGGCCATATGCCTTGGTCAGGAGGCTTCCGGGGTGAGCCCTGAACTGACGGCAATATCCAATTGTTGTGTGCGTATCCCCATGAAGGGCGATACGGAATCCCTCAATGTTGCGGTCGCAGCCGGTATAGTGATGGCCTGTGCAGCAGGGATTTTTCCCCTGTCTTAGTTGCAAAAGGGTATTACCAATGTATTAAGAGTAGAACCATTTTGACCCATTTTGATAAGAGTAAAATATCATTCCCGCAAAATCATTCCCGCAAAAAAAGGAATCCAGTAGGGGCAGACCTGCGTGTCTGACCTGTTTTTACTTCCCTCTAAATGCCCTTGCAGGGTTAATTATTGTCAAAGATCTCCACAATGCGCTGGTCATACCAGCATCGGCCTTTGAGATTTTCTATGAACCCGTTGTGTCCCCCGGATGACTGGAGGATTAGCTTTTTGTCCCCACTGAACTCAAGGTCATGAAATCCCTCAACCGGGATGGCAGGATCATCGCTTGAGGTAAGGACGGTAAGGGGTACAGGTATGTCGTCTATGGTTTTTTGTGTAATGGTGGCCCGGCTGAAATAGTCATGTGTGTCTGTGAATGCGCTGTATTTATCCACCACATAGTCTGTAATTCTTCTGCATGTGGGCAGGTGCATGACCGGCCCCAAATTATAGATCTCCGGATAGATCTCCTGTTTTTTCATCAAGGAGCGTTGCCAGCGTTTGAGAAAATAGTTGCGCATCAGGGGATCCAGGTCGACCGCATCAATGGATTTACCCGGATCAAGCATGGGGCTTATCACTGCAATATGCCGGAGCCCTTTGATGGGATCGTTCAGGCATTTCTGTCCTATGCGCAGGGCAAAGCTCCCTCCCATGGAAAAACCCACAAGGTAGACAGGGATGTCCTTTGCAAGACCGGCTGCATATTTTACACCCTCAAGGATTTCTTCGATCTGTGTTACAAAAAACAGCCCCTCGTTCAAATGATGACTGGTGCCATGATCACGGTAATTGAGCCGGAACACACTATAGCCGTGTCTGTACAGGTATTTGCCCAGGCCGAGAATATAGGTGGACTCTGAATTTCCCTCCCAGCCATGCAACATGATGACATGGCCCCTTGGGTCTGTCTGCGGGGAATAGAAGCCCTGGAGTCGAACACTGCTGCCGACATCGATAACCATCTCCATGGAGGCATCACGCATGGGGTTTGGTCCCCTGGTGCGCAAGGCACTGCTTGAAAGGATCATTTGTACATATCTGTTTTTCAGGTAGGCCGGTGGCTTGAATGTATTTTTCATAAGGATTGTCTCGATAATCCTTATATGGCGGACCTGTGTTAAATGCAAGTGTAGATTTGTAAGATTATCAGGGGATGGTTTTTTGTAAAACCTTCCATTGCAATGCACAGGTATTATTGCTGCCGAAGGTCTGAATGGGCAGATATCCGGGTTTTAGGACATTGGTTAGTTATTACGCAGGCCAAGGAGGTCAATGCGTGCCCGGAGGATGTCAACGGCCGTGTTTGCCCTTGCAATGCCCGGTTTTTTCCGGAAGGTGCTGCCGGGCCCGTAGAATTCCTTATGATTAAGGCCGTCTTTATTATAATTGATCTCCACAACCCCGTGTTTGACGATGGCAAGGTCCATATTGAGGTCAATGGGTATGGTCTGGCCCCTTGTAAAATGAAAAGAGGTGATTTCGTCTTGTTTCAGGTCAAAGAGGGGATCATGGAAGATGTCTTCAGACGCCTTTTTCAGGATGCGCTGTGTATAGATTTTTTCCAATGCATGGACAATGCCGGGGTGTTTTTCACACAGCCCACGGAGTTCAGGGGCGGGGATCTGCATAATCGTACAATGATCAATGGCCTTTACAGCAGCGGAACGTCTGGAGTGGTGAAAAAAGCCCAGTTCCCCGAAGATGTCTCCGGGCTTCATGACAGAGACCCTTTTCGAATCCCTTGTCACCTCAAGGCGGCCGGACAGGGACACATAGATCTCTTCTCCTGCCTGGCCCTGATTGAGGATGCTGGCCCCTTTTTTGACATCAAGGATGTCAATGATGTCGAGGATGTCCACAAATTCATTCCGGTTCAGATTTTTCAGGAGACCGCAGCGGTTTTTTTGTAATCTGAGCGCGCTTATCCGGTATTCCTCCTGTGCCTGTGCATCAAGGCCGGCAGAGCTATAGAGGCGGATAAGCATGGCGATCACCCGGGGATGGTTCATCAGTATTGATTTGGCCAGTTTTGCCGCGGCTATCGCCTTGAAGGTGAAGCCCGTGTCCAGGTAATTACGGATACAGAATTCAAAGAAGAGTTTTGCCTCGTCTATGTCCCCCTTTTTCACGGCTTTTTTTGCCTTTTTGAGCATTGCCTTGGGGTTGTCTTGTTTTGGTTTTGAACGCCTCATAACTTGCTCCTTTTATAGTGCTGTTTGATTTGGACCGAGGCTGTATGCCCAGGGTGGCCATGGCAGGCCTTTCATCGCTGTTGTTTGGTAATAATAGAGTAACCATTCACGGAACGTTGAACGTGGAAGTTTGGCCTTTATGCTTTTGTACTCGGGAGTATACCGACCATAGCCTTCCGCTATATTTGCGGCTATGCTGTCGGAAGATCGTATTATCTGATAGCCCACAGTGTTTTTGAACCTTTTTGTTCCACTTATCAAAATCGTGCCAGACCATATCTGATAACGCTTCTGCCAGTTTGTAAACATCCAGCTCATAAACTCGTTTCCGTTCTCCCCAATTTCTAATTTCTAATTTCCAATTTCAAGCCGTGAACGGCTACATAATAGATAATAAGGTTCCATCATGCAGAAGCAAATAAAAACCGTTCACGGCTGGACGCTCAAATAAACCTGTATGAGCTGCGCTCACAACCAGGAATGAAAAACTATGTCTCCCTGACTCGTCACCCTTGCCTGCGAAGTGCGTCGCACGCAGACAGGCGAAGGCGGGAATGACTGTGGTGGTGTTCCAATCCTTTTTCAAATAAATGACAATCCAGCTGGGGATCGTGAATGGCTGCGGATAGAAACAGCTTGCAGGAAAAACTAAAGGGTTGCCCCCATATTTTTTTCAATGACATCTACGATGTGCTCGCCTGCCCTTTTGTCCCCAAAGGGTGTTATTCTTTCGTCCATTCTGGCATGCATCATTTTTTCAAGGCAGCTCAGGATTGTGGATGTCTCTGCGCCGGCAAGGATATTTGCCCTGGCATCAATTGTTTCCGGCCATTCCGTGGTATCCCTGAGGGTTACGCACTGGGTCTTGAGGAAAAAGGCCTCTTTTTGAATACCTCCGGAATCAGTCATCACGCAGGCGGCATGCTGGATAAGGGAGAGCATATCCAGGTAGCCCGCTGGTTCGATGATTTTGATACCTGGGTGGTCGTGGTCGATGATATCCCCAAAGGCCGCTTTGGTCCGTGGATGTATAGGGAAGATAATGGGGTTTGTCCGGGATATCTCTTTTAGTGCCTCCCATATGGAATGAAACCGCATAGCGCTGTCTGTGTTTTCTGCCCGGTGGATGGTGGTGAGGATATATTGTGAATCATCTACTGGCCCTTTGATCATGCCGGCAAAGTGGTGTATGGCATCCAGCATGACATCCCCTGTAAAGATCCCTTCTATCCCCTCTTTGGCAAGGAGGTCTACTGCGTTTTGTGTGGGACAGAAATGCCAGGTGGATACATGGTCGCAAACCACGCGGTTGATCTCTTCGGGCATCTTTCTATCAAAGCTTCTCAGGCCGGCCTCTACATGGGCTACAGGTATATGGAGCTTGGCCGATGCCAATGCCCCGGCCAGGGTGGAATTGGTGTCACCATAGACAATGGTCAGGGCTGGCCGTTCTTCAAGGATGACCTTTTCAATGCCCTCCAGCATACGCGCAGTCTGTATTGCATGGCTTGCGGAGCCGATATTCAGGGAGTATTCAGGGGGTCTCAGACCGAGGTCATTGAAATGCAGTCCTGACATGACATGGTCATAATGCTGCCCGGTATGGAGCACCCTGAATGGGATGCCCCGGCGTTCAAGGGCCATGGATACAGGAAAAAGCTTGATGAATTGTGGTCTTGCTCCAACGATATGCAAGATCATATTTATACGGGCCCCTGTGCCTGTTTTTGAACCGATCCCCGGTATCGTGTCATGCGTGAACGCCGGTGTTTCTGGATTCCCGTTTTTGCCTGTCTGCGTGCGACGCACAGGCAGGCGGGAATCACGGTAATCTTTGCGTTATTACATGGTTGACTCAACACTAGTCCTGTATCTCCACAGTTATGCATTTCATTGCGAGTTTGGCTGAGATCTTTTTGCAGTATCTTTGTGCTGCCGCTTTTGTGGGAAAGCAGCCCCATCTTACCAGATACCATTTTTTGTTTTTTGTAATCTTACATCTGAGATGGTGATCTCTTTTAAGGCCTTGTGTAAAGGTGTCTGCACGCTCTTTGGATTTGAATGCCGCAATCTGGATACCGTAGGGTTGATCCGTTTTGGAGCCGGAACCATCCAACAGGGAGTAAAAAGAGTATTCAAGTGCGCCTGTATTTTTTCCGGGCACGCTTTTCTTGATGGATGTATTGACATGGCCTGTGTCCGGGGCCATGCTGTCCATGAGATATCCCACTGGATTAAAGGAAAATCCTGCATTGTTCGTTGTGTAGTGCAGAAGCATACCCGTGCCTGTGAGTATACAAAAAGAGGCAATCACCCAGAATATATTCTTTGCAACGGATTGTTGTGCAGGGTTCTCCTTTTTTTTCTTTTTCATCCACACCCTTTTTTACTACATGCTTTCAGGCGCATCAATACCCATGATGTCAAGTGCATTTCGAATTACCTGTCTGACTGCGTCCACAAGTACCAGTCTTGAGGTGCTGAGTCCCTTGTCGTCAGATATCACTCGATTTTTATTATAGAACCGATGAAAGGAGGTTGCAAGGTCCAATAGATAAAAGCAGACCCGGTGTGTTTCAAGGTTTTCTGCGCTTGAGACAAGCATGTCCGGATAGGTGGCGAGTTTTTTGATCAGGTCAAGGTCGTCATTGCCCGATAAGAGGGAAAGGTCAGCCTGTTCAATAGAGGGCTCCAACCCCTCTTTGCGGGCATTCTTGAGGATGGAGCAGATTCGTGCATGGGCATACTGAACATAGAAGACAGGGTTTTCCTCGCTCTTTTTGGTTGCCAGCTCCAGGTCGAATACCAGGTGAGCGTCGCTTCTGCGCATAAGAAAGAAATATCTGGCCGCGTCCTTTCCTACCTCATCCACAATCGTTTTGAGCGTAACAAATTCGCCTGCCCTGGTGGACATGTACACAGGCTTTTTTCCCCTTACCAGAGACACGAGCTGGATGAGAGGGGCATGGAAACTGTTTTTATCCGCGCCTAATGCCTCTATGGCCGCACTCATCCTCGGGACATAACCGTGGTGGTCGGCGCCCCATATATCAATAATCCGTTCAAACCCTCTGTCCAGCTTGTTTTTGTGGTAGGCAATGTCCGGGGCGAAATATGTCAGGGTTTTGTCCTGCTTTCGCAGGACACGGTCTTTTTCATCCCCGAACCTGCTGCTGGAAAACCAGAGTGCCTGGTCTTTTTCGTACGCAAGCCCCTTGTCTTTGAGGTATTCAAGCGTGTTTGTGACGCTGTTGTCCCTGTACAGGCTGGATTCTCTGAAGAAGCAGTCAAAGTGCACGTTAAACCCTTCAAGGTCTCCCTTGATTTGGTCCAGGATAATGCCGGAGGCGAACTTCCGGCAGCACTGTATAGCCTCATCCCTGTCCATGTTCAGCAGGTCTTGTCCGTGGAGCTCCCTGACTTTTTCTGCAAGGTCCAGGATGTAATCACCCTTGTATCCGTTTTCAGGAAAGGCGCTTTCTTTTCCGGAAATGTCCATGTAGCTTGCCAGAACGCTTGCCCCCAGGATATTCATCTGGTTGCCCACGTCATTGATATAGTATTCACTGGACACATCAAACCCTGTGGCCTTCAGGATCCTTGCAAGGGTATCTCCAACGGCTGCCCCCCTTCCATGTCCCACATGGAGTGGGCCGGTGGGATTGGCACTGACAAACTCCACCTGGACCTTTTTGCCTTTGCCGCAGGTGCTTTTGCCATAGTTGTCTTTTTGTTTGTGTATCTCTTTGAGGGTTTTTGTCCACATTAGGGGATGAAGCCGGAAGTTGATAAATCCGGGCCCGGCTATATCAACCTTGTCAAATACCTCTGTGTGTTCCTGCATGGCCCTGGCGATCCGGTCTGCGATCTCCCTGGGTTTTTTCTTTGCCTTTGATCCCAGGATCATGGCTGCATTCGTGGCGAAATCTCCAAACGCCGTATTGGTCGGGATACTGACCTGGGCGCCAATTTTTCCGACATCAGGTATAGAACCCTTTTTTATCAGTTCGTCCAGGGTCTTATTAAGAAGCCCCTCCACCATTTCCTTCATAGTGATGCCCCTTCGTTTATAAGAGTTTTTGTAACAGCTCAATAAGTCAGTGGTAAACCCCTTGCGGGTAAACTCCGAATACGGAATTCAGGTGTAAGCCTGTGCCCCTGTTTTTGAATGTGTACAATTTTTTCGATTAATACCAGATCATGTATGTTTGTCCAGTGCTTAAAGCCTTCTTGACATTCCATGGGATAATATCTATATATGGACTGTTAGCAGATGGTCTTGATGAGTGCTAAGGGAATCGAAATGGCTGAGATTAACAACCGGGATAAAGATATCCTGGGCGCGATCATACAGGAGTATATCAATACAGGAGAACCCGTGGGTTCCAGGGTGGTGGCGCGCAGGTACATGATGAATATTTCTCCTGCAACGGTACGCAATGCAATGGCAGATCTTGAGGAGGCAGGATACCTTTATCAGCCCCATGTATCGGCTGGCAGGATACCTACCCCGGAGGGGTTCCGCTGCTATCTCAATGAGATCGTTGAGCTCAAGACACTGCCTCGCTCGGAGATGTCCATGATTTCCAGGCAGATGTCCCTTGTGAAGGGTGGTGTAAAGACACGGATGTCAAAGGCATCCACTCTTCTTTCCGAGATATCAAAGAATGCGTCGATAGTTATTCTTCCACGGCTTGATTCTTTTTCTTTCCGGCACATGGAGTTTGTCCGGCTTGATGACAGGCGTATTCTGGTTGTCCTGATCAGTCGGGCAGGTATGGTTTACAACCATACCATAGAGTGTGAGGATGTTTCTCAGGAAGATCTGATAAAATATTCAAACTATATCAATGATGCCTACGCAGGTCTTTCTATCCAGGAGATGAGGGATATGCTCCTTGAAGAGATGTCCAAAGAAAAGACCCGGTTTGACCGGATCGTGAGCAATGCGATCAACCTGGGAGTGCTGGCTATTGACGGGGTTTCGGACATCCCGGATATAGTTATTGATGGCAAGGAGAGTGTATTCAACCATCCCGGGCTTGTTGATTTTGACCGGCTAAAGGATATTGTTCGCGCGTTTGAGGACAAGGGGCAGATCCTGGGTATCCTGAACAGGATGATTGATCAGCCCGGTGTCAGGGTGATGATAGGTGAAGAGATGGATCATATAGGGATGAATGATTTCTGTATGGTTGCAAGTGGCTATTGCCGGGGGGATATTCCGGTTGGATCTCTGGGGGTGATCGGTCCTGTGCGTATGGATTATGCAAGGGTCATTCCCCTGGTGGATTATATGGCCAGGGTATTAGGTAAGGTATTGAAGGAGAGCTGAGATGGATGAAGAGATAAGATCCGAAGAAACGAAACAGGAAGAAACCATGGAGGAGACTCAGGACGTCCAGGAAGAAGGGGCTTTGGCTGAAGAGGTAGACCCGTCAAAGGAAATCGAAGGGCTCAAGACCGAGCTTTATGAGGTGAAAGACAAACTTCTGCGTGCGCACGCAGAAATGGACAATATGAAAAAGAGATCTGAGCGTGACAGGCAGGCTGTCGTGAAATATGGCAGAGAAAGCCTTTTGAAGGATTTCTTAAGGGTATATGATGCCATTGAAAAATCCATTGCAGCCGCCAAGCAGCATCATCCGGATGACCATAGCTTTATCGACGGGCTTAAGATGACGGAAAAAATGATGCTTGAGGTCTTGAAACAAAATCATGTTGAACCTATAACAACAGAGGATGCGGTATTTGACCCGAATTTTCATGATGCCATGATGCAGGTGAAGAGAGATGATATGGAAAAGGGTCTGGTCCTTGATGAGGTGGAAAAAGGATTTATGCTGCACGAAAGGGTTCTGCGACCTGCAAAGGTTACTGTATCCGGATAATCAGGGAAAATATCAAGGAGGAAGAATATTATGGGAAAGATACTGGGAATAGACCTTGGCACTACCAATTCCTGCATGGCGATCATGGAGGGTGGGGATCCCAAGGTTATATCAAATGTTGAGGGTGCAAGGACCACCCCATCGGTCATTGCCTTTGCATCAGATGAAGAAAGGCTTGTCGGGCAGGTTGCAAGGCGTCAGGCAATCACGAATTCGGAAAATACGCTTCATGCCATTAAACGTCTTATAGGCAGAAGGTTTGATGATCCAGAGGTGCAGAAGGATATCGGGATAATGCCCTTTAAGATTGTCAAGGCGGATAATGGGGACGCTGCGATTGAGGCCAATGGCAAAAAATATGCCTCTCCGGAGATATCGGCCATGGTCCTGCAGAAGATGAAGAGGGATGCAGAGGCCTATGTGGGCGAGACAATAGAGGAGGCAGTGATTACGGTCCCTGCATATTTCAATGATTCTCAGCGTCAGGCCACCAAGGATGCGGGAAAGATCGCTGGTTTTGATGTCAAGCGTATCATCAATGAGCCGACGGCCGCGGCCCTGGCATATGGGCTTGACAACAAGAAGGAAGAAAAGGTCGTTGTCTTTGACTTGGGGGGCGGTACCTTTGATGTCTCGATCCTCGAGATAGGTGATGGCGTGTTTGAGGTCAAGTCCACCAACGGAGACACCCACCTGGGGGGCGAGGATTTTGACAACCGGATCATTGATTTTCTGGTCGATGATTTCAAGAAACAGACCGGCGTTGATCTGAGTCAGGACCGTATGGCCCTGCAGAGATTGAAAGAGGCCGCTGAAAGGGCCAAGCATGAACTCTCCTCCATGATGGAGACAGAGATAAACCTGCCCTTTATTACAGCAGATCAATCCGGCCCCAAGCATATGAATATAAAGCTTACCAGGGCAAAACTTGAGTCATTGGTGGCAGACATTATCGAGAAAATTGAGGCCCCATGCAAAAAGGCATTGTCCGATGCCTCACTCAGCGCCAAAGACATTGATGAGGTTATCCTGGTCGGCGGCCAGACACGTATGCCCAAGGTACAGGAAAAGGTAAAACAGATCTTTGGAAAGGAACCTCACAAGGGCGTAAATCCGGATGAGGTTGTTGCCATGGGTGCAGCCATTCAGGGTGGTGTCCTCGGCGGTGATGTCAAGGATGTCCTTCTTCTCGATGTTACACCTCTTTCTCTGGGAATCGAGACTTTGGGCGGGGTTTTTACACACGTTATTGACCGGAATACCACGATTCCTGCAAAGAAATCCCAGGTGTTTTCCACTGCCGATGACAATCAGAATGCAGTTACCATCCGGATTTTTCAGGGTGAGAGGCAGATGGCAAATGACAATAAGCTGCTGGGCAACTTTGACCTTACCGGGATTCCGCCCGCACCGAGGGGGATGCCGCAGATTGAGGTCAGCTTTGACCTGGATGCCAACGGCATACTGCATGTCTCTGCAAAGGACAAGGGTACAGGCAAGGAACAGTCCATAAAGATCACGAGCTCCTCTGGAATCAATGAGGATGATATTGATCGCATGGTGCGTGAGGCCGAGGAGCATGAAGGTGAGGATAAGAAGCGCAAGTCTTTTGTTGAGGCAAAGAATCAGGCTGACAGCCTTGTCTATACCACAGAAAAAACCTTGAAGGAGTATGGGGAAAAGGTGGATCCGCAGATACGGACAAATATAGAGAATGCCGTATCAGACCTGAAGGAGGCATTAAAGGGCGATGATATAGATCTCCTTAACAAGAAGACCGAGGCCCTGACCGCGGTATCCCATCAGTTGGCCGAGGCCATGTATGCCTCCGCCGCCCAGGAGGGCGGTGAACAAGGCGATGCCGGAGCAGGACAGGCAGGTGCAGGTGCTGCCGGGTCCAATGCCTCGGCAGAGTCCGATGATAATGTGGTTGACGCAGATTTTGAAGAGGTCAAGGAGTAGAACCTCCTGCAAAACTTGTATGAAAATTGAGGTAACCGTTCCATGAACGGTTACCTCAAAAATTAAAAATTGCATAACTCCGCAAAAAACCATCCATCATATCTGTGCGAGGTAGACTGACTGGATTCCGGCTTTCACGGGGATGACGGTTATCTTTGTGATATTACATAAGAATTTTAATCTGTGTAATCTGCGGATAAAAAAAAGGTTCTTGTCTCTGTGTAATCTGCGGATAAAAAAGGTTCTTGTCTCTGTGTAATCTGCGGATAAAAAAAGGTTCTTGTCTCTGTGTAATCTGCGGATAAAAAAAGGTTCTTGACTCTGCGTCTCCTGCGTCCCTGCGGTGAAACTCTCTTTTTCATTCTTTTTTTGCTTTTGTTTTTGTACTCGATCCTGTTATATATAATGAATGCCCATTTATGAATACCAATGTTGTGTTTGCGGCCAGATAATGGATGTCCTTGTACCGGGATTCAATCACCCGAAAAATCTCAGTTGCGACGCATGCGGATCAACTAAGATGAAAAGGCTTGTTTCCCAGGTGAATTACCATTCGTCCCATGCAGACCGTGTTTCCGGTTTTGACCCCAATAAGGCCGGGTCTTACAGGGATACACGCAATATTGGCCTCCATGCAGAGCAGATGCTAAAGAAAAGCGGGGTTGAACCAACGGATGGGTTCAAGGCAAAACTGGAGGGCATCAGGACAGACCCATCAAGCGTAATCAGGGATCATAAGGAGTAACCGTTACAGTAAACGGTTACCATAACTGGGGCATCACCGGTTTGTTAATGTCCTCTCCCCACTCGTCATTCCCGTGAAAACGGGAATCTATCATAACCCCGTAGTGAAAAGGTTCAGAACAGGTTGAACCTTCGTTTATGTCCTGGTGCAGGTTTGATTTCCTCTGTGGACAGGTCGTTGAATTTGATAAGGAGGTCTTTCTGCTCCTTTGTGATTTTTTTGGGAACAACAATGCGGATCCTGACCTTCATGTCACCATTGCCGCTGCCCCGCAGACGTCTTATCCCCTTTGATTTAAGGGTGTATATCTGTTCGGGCTGTGTGCCGGGACGGATATCCATGTCCTGTTCGCCGTCCAACAGGGTAGGTATCTTTATGGTCGTACCAATTATGGCATGAACAACGGATACATAGGCCTCTACCATGAGGTCATCACCCTCCCGAATAAATGTCTTATGTGGTTTTACCTGTATAAGGACATAGAAATCGCCCGGTGGTCCACCTATAGACCCTGCCTCACCCTCGCCGGAAACCCTCAGTGTTGCGCCCGTATCCACACCGGCCGGTATTTTTATCTGGAGCTCTTTCTGCCTCGTGACTGTGCCGGTTCCCCTGCATGCCCTGCATGGTTTGGGAATGAACTGGCCTGTGCCATGACATTTGGGGCAGGTGCTGCTGACCGTGAAGAATCCCTGGGAGCGGTAGACCTGTCCCTTGCCACCACACATGTCACATGTCTGTGGGGATGACCCGGGCGCGGCACCTGTCCCTGAGCATTTTTCGCAGGTTTCGGTCTTTGGTACCTTTACTTTGATTTCGATCCCTGTAGCGGCCTCCTCCAGGGTGATGGCGGTCTCATACTGCAGGTCTGCGCCCCTGCGAGGCCTTTTGCCCCTGGATCGACCGCCTGAAAACCCGAATATATCACCGAAGATATCACCGAATGCACCAAATATGTCATCTGACCCTGAGAATCCCTGGAATCCGGACCCCTGGAGACCGTCATGTCCATACTGGTCATAGATCTGGCGTTTGTTGTCGTCGTGAAGGACCTCGTATGCCTCGGATGCCTCCTTGAAGATTTCTTCGGATGCCTTGTCTCCCTGGTTTTTGTCCGGGTGATGTTTTATTGCCAGCTTTCTGTATGCCTTTTTGATCTCATCGGGAGATGCCTTTTTTGGAACACCCAGAATTTCATAATAATCTTTTTTTGTCATAATTTGTTGTGTAGTTTAACCTTT
Organism: Thermodesulfobacteriota bacterium; assembly: GCA_034661115.1. GTDB lineage: Bacteria > Desulfobacterota > Desulfomonilia > UBA1062 > UBA1062 > JAYEKR01. The sequence continues at coordinate 20,437 of JAYEKR010000271.1, forward strand.
CCTTCTGCAATTTCCCTCAGAGATGTTACAACTTGTCTGTTTTCCTTGCGTATTGACAGGACAGGGGCACCTTTCATAATGTTTTTGGTGCGTTTTGATGCAACTACCGCAAGGGAAAAACGGTCATCTATCTTTTCAAGACAGTCTTCAACAGTAACTCTTGCCATGGATTCCTTCCTCTTATATTAAGTGAAGAGTTTTTTGCCACAGATCGGATCATTCGTCAAGGGGGTTTTTGATCCGGTAAATTCAGGTCCGGTTTGTAACCCGGTTTGTAACCCCGGTTTGTAACAATGATGGGTTGCGCCCCGGGTGCACAGCACCCGGGGCGGATGTTTAATCGTCGTAATCTTTGCCCGATGTGTCTTCCTTTTTGTCTATGGCCCTTGCCCTGGCAGTGAATTTCGCCTCGGTCCATTCGGCCGGATCTTCAATAAGGGATCCCTTTGGTCCAAGGTCGTATGATTCGGCCTCAAGTATGGCCTCGATGGCAAGGTCTGCAGTGTTGGATGCATTGAATGTGTCATTAAGAAGCATGTAGACAAATTCTTCCACTGCCTTTGCCATCCTGGCGCGGGTCTGTGCGTCCTGTGACAGGATCTGGTTTTCAAAGGGCAGGTTGAGCTTTTTGTAGTCCCCGCCCTTGATGGAATTTTTGTCGGCATAGGATACCATCTCGTTCCACAGCTCATTGTCCAGGCCGGCATTGTCCATCTTTATGAATCCACCCTTGTCATCTATCTCTGCATTGCCAAAGGCGTTTACCTTTACGCCCCAGGCAATCATCTGCAGGGCAGTGGCCACGTTTGCCTTGGTGGTATGTGTGTCGGCAGCGATCTTTTTGAGTCGTTCAAGGTCGTTTCCTGATGTGCCGTGCTGCGCACCCGAGACGCCATATTTATCAATCGCCATATGGATCTCGCGGGTCAGTTCGACATTGATCCCGGCATCGCTTGCCTCTATCCCGTGGGTGGTGCCGTTGTTAAGTGCAATCCAGTCCGGATATATCTTGTGCGCGTTCATGCCCTGGATAAGGAATGATGCCTCTTGAGGGGTGGAAAGGCCCTCCTTTCCCTTGATTTCTCCGACCTCTGTCTCGTATCCCGCCCATGCAGGTATGAATCGGCTCAGGTCGATGTTGGCCTTGAGGTTCTCATCATCGATGAGGTGGGAGGCGTCTATGGCGATGGAGGTCAGACCGGCATCAAAGGCCGATGGGATAATGATTCGTGACGGGGCGATGTCGGATATCTGCTTTATGCTGAAATGATCCGCATGCACGGCAACCGGGATGGTGATGTTCATCTCATTGCAGAATGCGTCCACATGCCGGGCGAGATTCCAGAGATTGACCGGGCAGTAGTTGCTCTCGGATTTGGCTATCTCGATAATGATGGCCGCATTGGCCCTTTGTGCGGCCATGAGTGCACCCCTGATAACAATGCTGCTTCTGCCGTTTGCCGCAATGGTCATGGCCTTGCCCTTGGCCCTCATGGCTCGGTCAATCACCTTTCCGCTTACAATCAACGCTCTTGAGTGGGGAAAGAGCCTCTGTATGTTCGGTGGACGACCAATCTCAATGGCCCTGTTAAAATCTGTACTGTTACCCATAACGATCCTCCTTATAGATTCTTTTTTAAAACCCCGTTAAACAGCGAACCTTTTTATTTTCAACAGCCTTATGTCGGATAACAGTGGATGTCAATGCCTTTATCCTACATACTGGGACACAAAATTGTTTTTATCGAACATATTACCTCATTCAATTATTCTTTTTGGCAAATTTCTCGTATTCCAGCACATCATCCCTGGAGCCTATGATCAGTGGAATTCTCTGGTGGATCTCTGTCGGAGATATGTCAAGGACCCTTTCATAGCCCGTGCTTGCATATCCCCCGGCCTGTTCCGCGATATAGGCAAGGGGGTTGGCCTCGTAGAGGAGCCGGAGTTTTCCAGTGGGTTTTTGGGGGTCTTTGGTGTCCTCGGGATAGAGAAAGATGCCGCCTTTTAATAGATTGCGGTGAAAGTCCGCGACAAGGGAGCCTATATATCGTGCAGAATAGGGTTTTCCTGTCTTGTTCTGCGGTGATTTGATATAGTCGATATATTCCCTTGTCCCTTTTTTCCAGTAGTTGTAATTTCCCTCGTTTGCGCTGTAGAGCTTTGCCCTTTTGGGGATTTTCATGTCGGGGTGGGAAAGCACAAATTCTCTGACCGTGGGGTCAAGGCTGAATCCGTTTACACCGTTACCGGTCGAGTAAACCAGGATAGTGCTTGAACTGTATATGATGTATCCTGCCCCGAACTGTTTGTATCCAGGCTGGAGACAGTCTTCAAGGGTGCCGTCACCCTGTTTTGATACACGTTTAAAGATGGAGAATATGGTGCCGATAGAGACGTCCACATCGATATTGGAAGACCCGTCCAGGGGGTCGAACATGACCACGTATTCCCCCTTTGGATATTTTTCTGGGATAAAGATCATGTCCTGGTTTTCTTCGGACGCCATTACACAGACCCTGCCTATGTAGTTGAGGGCGTGGATAAAGACCTTGTTTGCAAAGATGTCCAATTTCTGGACATCGTCACCCGTGGTATTCTTCTGGCCCGCACTCCCCAGGATGTCGGCAAGGCCCGCCTGCCCGACCTGTGCCGCGACCACCTTGGCTGCAAATACGATCTGGCTTATAACTCCACTGAAGTCACCGCTTCCGCCATAACGTCTCTGCTCATCGATAATATGTCTTTCAAGGGTTACAATCATTTCATCCATATGCGTTTACCTCCGGTAATAAGTATAGTTTTTACAATATCCAGATGCGATCCCTTTGTAACAAGCCAGGAAATATGCATTCATCATCAACCATGTTAACGGGTTGGATGTGACAGGGTCATCAAGATCAACCCTTTTGCAAGACTCTCAAACCTGTTTTTATACTATAAGACATATCTATAGAAATGCAAGCAGGACCTGTTTTGGATGTATCTGGATTGTACATTTGCAGCCATGGTATTGGTTCGGTTTTTATTCGTGGTTAAGGGTCTTTGCCTCTTTTTAAAAAAAAAGACTAAAGTAACTTGACAGTCGTGCCGTTTCTATATACAGAAACAAGACATGGCATATAAGGGAGTCAGGCATATGAACACGATGCATATTAAAATTTGGTGGCGTTCCACAACAGATAAACCGGGAGGTTGGAGGCTGTAGCTGTACATAAAGGGTTTTAAAAAAGGCGGCAGGCTCAAAAAGCCTGCCGCCTTTTTTTATGGAGAAGAAGGGAGAAGAGATGAAAAGAGAAACGATCGAGATAGCAAGGGACATCACGGACAGGGGTGTGGTTATGACCAGGAGGCTTTCCTGCGATACACTGACCCCTACCAGCGCCTTTGATGCGCTCGTGGGCCATGGCCAGGGTTTTCTGCTTGAGTCCATCCCCGGGGAATACAGTTTTCTGGGACGATTCACGGATAAAGGCATTGTCTGTGCCAATGGGGATGATCCAGACCCCTGGGCAGAAATCCCCCCCACAGACGCAGGGTTGACCTTTGAATGCTCGGATCTTCCCCCTTTTATCGGTGGATACATCGGATACCTTGGCTATGACATGGTCAGGGGGATCGAAAACCTGCCATCAGGGGACAGGCCCGCGATCTTTCCGGATGCATTGCTGGGACGCGTGGATACCTTTGTTGTGTTTGATCATTCACACCAGAGGATCACTTTGGTCCACACCATTATAGGTAGAGGTATCAGCCGCAATGATGCAATTAAACGGGCAGGTGATGCATTTAAACCCATTGAGGACGCCTTTGGCAGGTTTTCAGGCATGGCAGAACCTGCTGAACCATCCGGATGCCATGTGCGCTCTGTATCCATTGATGACACAGCCTTCAAGGATGCGGTCATGAAGACAAAGACATATATCAGGGAGGGTGATATCATTCAGGCGGTCCTTTCCAGGTGCATGGAACTGGATACCGATGCCTTGCCATTTGATACCTATCGCAGGTTGAGGCGCATCAACCCCTCACCGTACCTGTTTTTTATCCGGATCAAGGATGTCACCCTGATCGGATCTTCGCCCGAGGTCATGGTAAAGCTCAAGGGCCAGACCATCACCTCCCTTCCCATTGCAGGGACAAGGCCAAGGGGAAGGGATGAGGCAGAGGACAATGCCTTGTCCCGCGATCTCCTTGGAGACGAAAAAGAAAGGGCGGAACATCTCATGCTCCTGGACCTGGCACGTAACGATGTGGGGAGGGTATCTGAGCCGGGAACGGTACAGGTGGTATCAAGGGAGCAGGTACATTTTTATTCCCATGTCATGCACATTGTTTCCCGGGTGGAGGGAAAGAAACGGCCCGATCTGGGCGGGATGGACGTGATAGAGGCGTGTTTCCCCGCGGGTACGGTTTCGGGCGCGCCAAAGGTCAGGGCAATGGAGATCATCGATGAGATCGAGGATGTAAGGCGCGGTCCCTATGCAGGGGGTGTTGGATATTTGAGTTACAATGGCAATGTCGACACAGGCATCGCCATCAGGACAATCTTTATGAAGGGGGAAAGGACCTTTGTCCAGGCAGGGGCCGGGATCGTCCAGGATTCGATACCTGAGCATGAGATGACGGAGATAGACAATAAACTCAAGGCACTGAGCCTTTCTCTGGGAGGTATATCATGATCCTCCTCATAGACAATTTTGATTCCTTTACCTACAACATCGCCCAGATGATTCAGGGCGTGGGTGTGGATGTAGAGGTGTACCGTAATAATGCCCTGGATATCAATGCGATCAGAAAGATGGACCCAGACGGTATTATTGTCTCTCCCGGGCCTGGCAGGCCTAAGGATGCAGGGATCTCCAGGCAGGTGATCAGCACCTTTCATGACAGGCCCCTTCTCGGTATTTGTCTGGGGTACCAGTGTATTGCAGAGGTCTTTGGAGGTCGTATTGTCCAGGCAAAAAAGATCATGCACGGAAAACGATCCGTGATCACCCATGACAATAAAGGCCTTTTTGATGGTATTCCCCAGGGGTTTTCTGCGGTGCGTTACCATTCTTTGGTCGTGGACAGGCAGAGCCTGCCTGACGTCTTGGTGGCAGACGCCTTTTCTGATGATGGAGAGATCATGGGTGTGAGGCATGAGAGACTGCCTGCCTATGGGGTGCAGTTCCATCCGGAATCCATAGCGAGCGAATATGGCGCCGAAATCATGGACAGGTTTATCCAGTATACAAGGGAGGAAACATGAAACAGCTTATCGAAAAATTGATCAGGAAACAAGACCTCGAGGCCCCGGAGATGGAACAGGCATTTGATGACATAATGTCTGGAAGGTTAGACAGCTGTGTTGTCGCTGCATTTCTGGTTGCCCTGCGTGCAAAGGGAGAGAGCCCTGTGGAGATTGCCTCGGCCGCCAGGATCATGCGCAAAAAGGCCGTAAAGGTGGATGCAGGGTTCGACGTTATGGATACCTGTGGTACCGGGGGGGACATGGCATCCACCTTTAATATCTCTACCGCGGTCGCCTTTGTGCTTTCAGGCGCCGGCATAAAGGTGGCAAAACACGGGAACCGGTCTGTATCGTCCATGTCCGGCAGTGCGGACTGCCTCGAGGCCCTTGGTGTCCCCATAGATATGGATGCCCAAAAGGCATCCGATGCATTGAGAGACAATGGTTTTGCCTTTTTGTTCGCACCCCTTTATCATCCCAGTATGAAACATGCCATGCCCGTACGGCAGGCCCTGGGTATCCGCACGATCTTCAATCTCCTTGGGCCCTTGTCAAACCCTGCCAATGCCGCATATCAGGTGATGGGGGTGTATTCAGATGACCTCATAAGGCCCATGATAGAGGTGCTTCAGATCATGGGCCTCAAGGGGGCCATGGTGGTCCATTCCGACCTGGACGAGGTCTCTGCACGCATGCCAACGCATTATGCAAGGCTTGTTTGTGATGAGATCCATTTCGGGGTGATACAGCCTCAGGATGCAGGGATTTCACCGGCTGCGTCATCCAATGGATTGAATGCCTCATCTCCAAAAGAATCCGCTGCCATGATAGAGGCAATATTCAAAGGAGACCTCAAGGGCGCGCCCCTGGATGTCGTGCTTATCAATAGCGGGGCCGCGTTTATGGCGCTAGATAAGACCCTTGATATAAAGGACGGTGTAAATATGGCTTCAGATATTATCCAAAAAGGGCTGGCAAAAGATGCCCTGGACAGGGCGAGGGCGTAATGGATTTTCTGGGGAAAATGTATGACCTTTCAAAACAAAGGGCAGACTTGCTTGACGAGGATACAACAGGCACAACGATGGGAGGCAATCCCATGATTCGCCCGTTCAGGAGAGTCTTGAAGGATATGGCAGTTATTGCAGAGGTGAAGTATGCCACCCCGGCAAGGGGCAATCTGGGAATCAAAACCAGCCCCGGCGAGATTGCAGCGGGCTATGCCGCAAAAGGGGCCGCTGCTGTCTCATGTATTACAGAGCCGGCATATTTCGCGGGCAGCATGGAATACATCTCCATGATAAGGCAGTCATGTGAGCTGCCCATATTGATGAAGGGGTTTATTGTGGATGAGCGGCAGATCATTCTCGGCAGACAATGTGGGGCAGATGCCTTTCTCCTTATCACCGAGATGCTTTGCCCGGAGGAACTCGAAAGGCTGTATGCCTTTGGCCGACACACAGGCATGGATTGTCTCGTGGAGGTGCATTCCTTGAAGGGGCTTGATAAGGCCCTGGCGATCAATGCGGATTGTATTGGGGTGAATGCCAGGGATCTTGCCACCCTTGAAGTGGACCCCTCAAGGCACGAAGAGATTATACCGCATATCCCCGAACACGTGACAAAGGTGGCGGAAAGCGGAATAACCACAGAAAAAAGACGTATAGAACTTGGGAGTAAAGGTTATGATGCGGCCCTGATCGGAACCGTCCTTATGACCGGTTTTGGGGAAGGTGGGCCGCTGTGTGGATAAAGATATGCGGGATCAGGCGTTATGAGGATGCATATACGGCATATATGCTCGGTGCAGATGCAATCGGATTTATATTGACGCCGAGCAAACGCATGATCTCAGCGGACGACCTCGGCAAATGGATAGGGCAAATCCAGGGGGTGGAAAAGGTAGGCGTGTTCAGGGATGAGAACCCCGGATATATTGCGCGGATTGCAGCCAATCTCGGGCTGGACACGGTTCAGGTCCACGGACCCATTGGTCCGGGCTACCTGGAACTCAAAGACAAGTTCCAGATAATCCTGCCATTTAAGGATGTCGGCTGTATCGATCATGGGCTTGTAAAAATATTCAATGCCCGGATCCTTGTAGATGCAAGCCAGGGGCATGGTATCCAGGGTCAGTGGGAAAAACATGCCTTCCCCTTTATCCTGGCAGGAGGCCTTAATCCCGAAAATATCAGGCGGGCCGTAAAAACAGCGCAGCCCATGGGCGTGGATGTCAGCTCCGGCGTGGAATTACCGGACGGTACAAAGGATACATCGAGGATGGAACGATTTATAAGGGAGGCACGATCGTGAAGGGGTATTTGGGTGAATTCGGCGGGCAATATGTGCCAGAGACGCTTTTCCCGGCCATAGAGGCGTTGGAAAAGGCGAGTGATGAGGCATTCAGGGACGAACGGTTTATGTCCGGGTTTCATGCATATATGAGGGATTATGTGGGAAGGCCCTCCCCTCTTATGCATGCATCAAGGCTCTCTGAACACTTTGGCCTGGATGTATGGCTCAAGAGGGAGGATCTTAACCATACGGGATCACACAAGATAAACAATGCCATCGGCCAGATCCTCTTGGCCAGGCGCATGAAAAAGACGCGTATCATTGCAGAGACCGGTGCAGGCCAGCATGGTGTGGCAACCGCGACCGTGTGTGCCCTGTTCGGCATGGCGTGTGTGGTGTATATGGGGACCGAAGATATCAGGCGGCAGCATATAAATGTGGAGCGCATGAGGCTTTTGGGTGCTGAGGTCGTGCCTGTGAATTCAGGGACTGCAACTCTAAAGGATGCAACCAGCGAGGCCATCCGTGACTGGGTGACCAATGTGGATGACAGCTATTACCTCTTGGGTTCCGTTGTCGGCCCGCATCCCTACCCCGGCATTGTAAGGCGGTTTCAGTCTGTAATCGGGACCGAGGCCAAAGCGCAGATTCTCGAGAAGACCAATAATTTGCCGGATGCAGTGATTGCGTGCGTGGGGGGTGGCAGCAATGCCATAGGGATCTTCTCCGCGTTCATGGATGATGAGGTGGATCTCATCGGTGTGGAGGCCTATGGAAAAGGAGATGCCATGAATGCTGCCAGCATCCACTTTGGTTTCCCCGGGGTTTTGCACGGTTCACTCTCTTACCTGCTGCAGGATGAGGACGGCCAGATCATGCCTACACATTCCATTGCCCCGGGTCTGGATTATCCGGGGGTGGGCCCGGAACACAGCCATCTGGCCACCATAAAACGGGCCCATTATGAACTCGTGGATGATCGTCAGGCCCTTGATGCATTCAGGCTCCTCAACCGGCTTGAGGGTATCACGCCTGCCCTGGAGAGCGCCCATGCGATTGCATACCTTGAACAATATGCACCAAAGAACGCGTCCAATATGGTGATCGTGAACCTCTCCGGAAGGGGAGACAAGGACATCGAAGCGGTCTTAAAGGAGACAATATGATTTCAAAAGCAATCAGGAAAAGCACGAAGGCCGTCATACCCTATATCACGGCAGGCCTGCCGGACCTGGATACAACCGGGGAGATCTTAAGGGTGCTTTGTGATGCGGGTGCCCCGGTCATTGAGATCGGTCTGCCGTTTTCCGACCCCATGGCGGACGGACCGATCCTTCAAAAGGCCTCGCAGCAGGCCCTCGAATCCGGGTTTACCCTGGACGGTCTTTTTGACCACCTCGGAAAATGGAGCAGCGGCATCAATAGCCCTTTGATCGTGATGTCATATATCAACCCCATCATGCGAAGGGGGATATCAACGACCTTTGCCATATTTAAAGAAAAAGGGATATCCGGGGTGATTATCCCGGATATCCCTTCAA
>JAYEKR010000272.1:0-7867 GCA_034661115.1 Thermodesulfobacteriota bacterium
TGCAATGGAGATGGATGCATGTCTGGGTATGCGCACACGATCAAATATCCACAGGGGAAGCCCCTTTAATATGGCTAAGATAGAAAAGACACCCCTTGTGTGTAGAGGGGACAGGGTTGTCATCGAAGCCTCTGATGAACATCTCAGGGTCACAGGGGTAGGCATTGCATTAAAGGACGGCAACCTTTCAGACCATATCCCGGTGCGCAATGCATCATCAGGCCAGAGGGTGGTTGGCACTGTTGTTGCTTCTTCAAAGATAAAGGTCGTGTTTTAGGAGATGGGTATGAAAAAGATTTGTACGGTTATCTTGATTTGCCTGTTCGGTATATGGGGGTGTTCCCATGCACCGGAAAAAAGGGTGCCCATGGTTGATGAACTGGCCCCGGTGATTGTTGAAAAGGCCGAAGAAATCCACGCCCCGGGTTCCCTCTGGTCTCCGGGATCACGTATGGCCAGCCTGTATGTCGATTCCAAGGCACGCAAGGTCGGGGATATCGTTATTGTCCAGGTGGTTGAGAATGCCTCTGCCAGCAAGGAGGCAAAGACCTCGGCCAGCCGCACCAACAAGGCGGACAACTCTATTACGAATATCATGGGGCTTCCCCTGGACAAGGCGTCCTTTAAAGGGAATCCCCTGAGCCCGGGTATCGGGGCCTCTACTGACACCGAGTTTGAGGGGGATGGCAAGACCTCAAGAAAGGGGGATATCACTGCAATGGTCCCGGCCAGTGTCACAAGGGTGCTGCCTTCGGGCAATCTGGTGATACGCGGCAAGAAACAGATCCGCCTGAATATGGAGACGCAGTATTTGTTTTTGTCCGGTATTGTCCGGCCTGATGACATAAGCCCGAACAATACCACCCAGTCCACCTATCTCGCGGATATGTGCCTGGATTATCATGGCAGCGGTATTATTGGTGATCAGCAGAAAAGGGGTATCATTTCAAGGGCACTGGACAAGGTATGGCCATTTTGAGGCGTGATATGAGGCGTAATATGAAAAGATGGATTCTGATATTTATCGCCATTTGCCTGGTAGCGCAGCCGGCAATGGCAGTGCGCGTAAAGGACCTGGTGGAGATCCAGGGTGTAAGGGAAAACAGGCTCACTGGATATGGCCTTGTCGTGGGGCTCAACGGCACTGGAGATAAATCAGGTTCTGCCTTTACAACCCTTTCCATGGCCAATATGCTCAGGCGGATGGGGGTACAGGTCAATTCGGATCAGCTCAAGGTAAAGAATGTGGCGGCCGTGATGGTAACCTCAAGCCTGCCACCTTTTGCAAAGAGCGGGCAGTACCTCGACTGTACTGTATCATCCATTGGTGACTCCTCATCCCTTGCCGGAGGCACCCTTGTCAATACTGCACTTTACGGGGCAAACGGACAGGTCTATGCCCTTTGCCAGGGGCCTTTATCGGTTGGAGGTTTTTCCGTATCCGGTGGAACGGGCAGCGGGGTCCAGAAAAATTTCCCCACGGTGGGCAGAATCCCTGACGGCGCTTTGGTGGAACGGTCCACGGACTTTGCCCTGGGTCCTGAGCTGATGCTTGTCCTGGATGTGCCGGACTTTACCACCGCGCACCGTCTTGCACGTTCCATTAATGCATGTGTGAATGCAAAAGTCGCCCATGCCTCTGACAGCTCGACCATTGGCGTTGATATACCAGAGACATATACAGACCGTGTAGTGGCATTTGTGGCCTTGATCGAGGGTGTCGATGTGACCCCGGACAATATGGCAAAGGTAATCGTGGATGAACGCACAGGGACCGTGGTGATCGGGAGTGATGTAAAGATATCAGAGGTTGCCATTGCACACGGAAACCTGAATATACAGATTACAGAAGAACCGCAGGTCTCCCAGCCCGGGGCCTTCTCGGGTGGTGTTACAGCCATTACACCCAGGACCGGCGTTAATGTTCAGGAGGGCGGGAAAAGACTGGTGATGCTCCCTTCCGGAACCACACTGGGTAATCTTGTGGGGGCACTCAATGCCATTGGTGTGAGTCCCAGGGACCTGGTGATTATCCTGCAGTGTATCAAAAAAAGCGGCGCATTGTATGCGGATCTGGAGGTTATATGATTGACAGTGTTTCCGGTCTTTATCAGATGAAGGCGGCCAGTCCGGAAAGGGCGCTCAGGCAGGCATGCCAGGGGTTTGAGGCGATTTTTACCGGCCAGCTTTTAAAGGCCGTGGATGTCACGCCGGACAAGAACGGGTTTGCCTCAGGCATGTACCAGGAGATGTTCAATACGGCAGTGGCCGATGCAGTCGCCCGGGGCGAAGGCATCGGCATTGCCAAAATGATCTATGAACAGATCACAGGCAAAGGCATAGATGAGTGATGGATGAGTGATGGATGAATAATGGTAAAGGATATTGATAAAACATGGGTTTCTTCCGATATATTGGATGTGTCGGGTCGCTGTGTAACAGGAGGGTCCAATGAAAGATAAAGGGATGATAAGAAACCTGGAAAAAGAAAGGGATCTGGTCAGTGACCTGGCATGCCGTCTCAAACAGGAAATGGGACACATTGTGCAGGGGGATGTGGATTCGATCGAGGAGCATATGCCCTCAAAGATGGATCTGATAAAAAAAATTATATCCAACCGCAAGGCCATGGGCAATATTTCCGTGAGACCGGACAATGGAGATTCCGCATCTGTGAGCAGGCTCAAACAGGAACTTGGTGTCCTGTGGACGCAGGTCAGCGGGACGAACCGAACCTCCGGTGACCTGGTTATCTCCAGGCTCAGGGATATACAGGCACAGCTTGAGCCTTTTTTCGCGGGGCAGGAAAAGGGATATGACCGTTTTGGCAGGAAACACATGGTTTCTGACCATGCCATTATAAAGGGAGGGATGTAAAATGCCGGGTCTTACCGGGGCTTTGGGTATTGCTCAGTGGTCACTCTATGCATCCCAGCTTTCCATCGAGGTTACAGCCAATAATATTGCCAATGCCAATACACCTGGATATTCCAGGCAGGATCTCAGGGTAAGCGCCAACTATCCCATTACCATGGGGCCGGGCCAGATCGGCACTGGAGTCAAGGCCGAAGAGGTGCAGAGGGCCAATAACGAGTTTGTCAACAAGCAGCTCAATGAAAAGACCTCTGAGTATTTTTACTGGGAGGCCGAAAAAGGTGCAATGGAAGAGATCGAGATGATCTTTAACGAGAGCAATGAATCCGGCATAAATGAGATGATGGGAGAATTCTGGAATGCCTGGGGCGACCTCTCAAACAACCCGGACGGCCTGCCTCAAAGGGAGGCCTTGATTGCAAAGAGTAAAAATTTTACCTCTGCCATCAAGGCCATCGACTACAATCTCAGGGCATACCAGCGGCACCTGGACAGCAATATCCAGGGCTCGGTTCAAGAGGTCAACTCTATTATCTCGCAGATAGCCGGGCTGAACAAAGAGATAACAGCTGTCGAGATCGACGGGGTGATCAATGCCAATGACCTCAGGGACCGCAGGGAACTCCTGCTGGGAGAACTCTCAGGGTATATGGATATAAACTATTACGAGGAGGGGCAGTCCGGAAAGCTCATGGTCTTTGTCATGGGAGGTACACCTCTTGTCCTTGGTAAAGAGGCATATTCCCTGAGCTCAGAGAGAAATCCAGCCACGGGATATACAGATGTGCTCTGGAACGACCAGACAGGTCGTACTGTGGATATCACACACAAAATCGAAGGCGGCAAGCTCGCAGGGTGGGTGGATGTGAGGGACACAAAGATCGATTCATACCTTGATTCCATGAATACCCTTTCAGAGGAGATCGTGTGGCAGGTCAATGAACTGCATGCCCAGGGCGCAGGGCTTAACTCTGTCAGCTCCATGACCGGAACCGTGGATATAACGGATCCCACCCTGGACATTGGCGGCACGGGATATCTTTTTGGTGACCGGTTCAGTGCTGGCGGCACCTTTGATATCGTGGTGTATGACGACGCGACCGGTGTAATGGACAACACCTTCAGCGTGACCCTGAATGCCGGGGCAACGGTCAATGACCTTGTTGGCTCTATCAACGGGACAGGCAATATGAATGCAGAGATCGATGCGGGAAATCATCTCCATATCCATGCCGGCGCCGGCTACACCTTTGCAGTAAAACCCCATGATGCAGATACACAAAACAACGATGCCCTGGCTGTCCTTGGAGTAAATACCTTTTTTTCCTGGAACCGTAATGACGGGGAACTTACAGAGACCCTGGCAGTCAATGCAGTGGTGGAGAATGATCCGGATCGTATATCTGCGGGCCATCTTGATGCAGACAACCATGTTGCGCCAGGAGACAACTCTGCTGCCCTTGCCGCTTTCGGCCTGCAGGACAAGGTTGTCAGCATGGACGGCAACAATACTACCATGGATTCCTATTACAGCTCCTTTGTGGCCAAGGTGGGTGTGGATACCAATAATGCCCAGATGAACGAAAAATTTAATGAGACCCTAAAGGATCAATATCTCCAGAGAAAGGAATCCATAACAGGCGTCAACATGGACGAAGAGATGTCAGCGCTTTTGAAATATCAGCATTCATACCAGGCCTCGGCCAAGCTCATATCCATTGTTGATGAGCTGCTGCAGACCTTGATCCGCCAGTAGGGGGGTATATGAAAAAAGGTAGAACGCCACCAAATCCATTCCCGCCTGCGAAGTGCGTCGCACAGACAGGCGAACGCGGGAAGCCAGTATTCCTGGTGCCTTCCAGATCCCCTGTTGTTAAAAGCCAACAAACACAGGCAAACACATGGGATTGCCTGTGCCCGTGTCGCGGATGTTATGCTTGATCTTTATATTCTGTCCCATTATATGGGGGGGTATGAAATGTATCCAATCTACTACTGCAGGTATATGAAGAATGAAAAATAAGGTTAACAAAGACACATACCTCTACAATATCAGCATAATAAAGGCCTATCTTGAATATATAGACAAGAATTATCCGGACGCGGATATCGATATGATCCTTGAGTATGCGGGCATCACAAGGCGCGAGCTGGATGATACCGGGTACTGGTTTACGCAGGAGCAGTCCGACCGGTTCTATGAGATAGTTCTAAGGCAGACAAAGGACAAGGATATCGCAAGGAAGGCCGGAAGGTTCGGCATGGTCGATGCGCCGTATTCCCTTCTGCGCCAGTATATCATGGGTTTTGTTGACCCTTCCGCCATGTGCCGTGCCTCCGGGAAGATCTTTAATAAATATTCGCGTGCCACGGAACTCAAGACACGCAAGATAGCATCAAACAGTGTAGAGATGGATCTTTATATGGTCAAAGGGGTGGAATGGAAGCCCTATCAATGTGATAATCTGCTGGGTGCCCTGGAGGGGATCACCAAGGATTATTCCGGCACATTTGCCAGTGTGGAGCATACCGAGTGCATCCACAGGGGTGGCAGGGTCGGTAGATTTGTGATCTCATGGGAAAAGACCCGTTCTCTGGTCTGGGGTATATGGCGCAATTACCTTGCATTGATTGCCCTTGTCCTGGCCCTTGTCTTTTATTTTACCCTGCCGACAGGATTGTTCCTGTCCGGTTTTCTTGGCCTGGTTGCCCTTGTCCTGGGTATGTCCTGGTATGTGGAGATTCTGGGAAACACTGAGCTCAGGAAAAACGTAAAGAACCAGGGCGATACAGCAGGACAGCTTTTTGATGAGATCGAGAAGAGGTATAACGACGCAGTCCTTGTCCAGGAGACAGGCCAGGCCATATCCATGATTATGGATACGGCCAAAGTGCACCATGTGATAATGGATACCCTGAAGAGACACCTTGATTTTGACCGCGGTGTTATCTTCCTTGTCAGCGAGGACCAGAAAAAACTGGTATATTCCGCTGGATACGGCTGCAAAAAGGAGACAGAGCAGGCGCTAAAGGCAAAGGCAATAGATATCCGGGACCTGGACTCAGGGGTATCAGATCCCGGAGTCTTGCATCAACAACACCCTTTTTATATGGAAGAGGACAGTCCGGACATGCCATTTGTTTTCACGGACAAAGGGACCATGGGTTTTATGGGAATCAAGGCGTTTATTTGTGCACCCATTGTCTATGAAGGCCAGACCCTTGGTTCTCTTGTTGTGGACAATATGCATACAGAAAGGAGATTGGACCAGAGTGATATGAGTCTGCTGGAGGGTATAGCCAGACAGATTGCCATAAGCATATCCAATACCCGTTCATTTAAAAGGCTCATGGACAGCGAACAGCAATACCGTGACCTGGTGGAGAATGCCAACAGTATCATCCTGAGGATAGATCCCTTTGGTACTATTAGCTTTTTCAACCGTTTTGCCCTTGATTTTTTTGGCTACAGAGAAGAGGAGATAATCGGACATAAGGTGATCGGGACCATCCTGGAGCCAGGAGAAAGGGATGGGGGCTTTTTTACAGGCATGCTCAAGGGGATGCGTGAGCACGCCCAGACATATACAAATATAACCAGCAGGAACATACGCAGTTCAGGCGAGCGGGCCTGGATCTCATGGGCCAACAAGCCTATCCTGGACAAGGACAACAATCTGGTGGAGACACTCTGGATAGGCAATGATATTACTGTGCAGAGAAAGGTGGAAAAGGAGAAGCACTCCCTTGAGCTCAGGCTTGAGCGTGCACAGAAGATGGAGGCCATAGGCACCCTTGCAGGTGGTGTTGCGCATGACCTAAACAATATTTTGACCGGCATAGTCAGCTATCCTGATCTTTTGCTCATGAAGATACCGGATGATTCGCCGTTGAAAAGACCTTTGGAGACCATCCGGCATTCAGGGGAAAAGGCATCGGCCATTGTCCAGGACCTGCTCACCCTGGCCAGACGGGGTATCAGCGTCTCTGATCCTTTGAACCTGAATGATATTGTCAATGAGTATTTCAGCAGTCCTGAATTCCATGCACTTCAACGTTTTCATCCGGATGTGGTATTTAAAACCATGCCTGAGTCCGGATTGTTCAATATCCTGGGTTCCAGGGTGCATCTGTCCAAGAGCATTATGAATATGGTTACCAATGCGGCAGAGGCCATGCCTGAGGGGGGAAAGGTCAGCGTCTCTACCAGCAATGTCTCTTTGAGTCGGCCCATCAGGGGATACACAGATATCAGCCAGGGTGAATATGTGGTGCTGAGTATCGAGGATAACGGTACAGGCATACCGGGAAAGGATATCCGCCATATCTTTGAGCCTTTTTATTCCAAAAAGGCCATGGGAAAGAGCGGCACAGGCCTGGGCATGGCCGTTGTCTGGGGAACGGTCCAGGACCACAATGGATATATCGACCTCAGGAGTGTCGAGGGCAAAGGCACATGTATTGATATATATCTACCTAAGAGCACAAAGAATTTGCAGCAGAAAGGTTCCAAGAATACACTGGAGGACATGCAGGGTTCAGAAACCATACTCATCGTTGATGACGAAAAAGACCAGAGAGATATTGCATCCAGTTTTCTTGGGTCTCTGGGATACAGGACACATGCCGTTGCTTCGGGTGAGGATGCAATCGGGTATTTCAGGGAAAACAGGGCAGACCTGGTTGTCCTGGATATGATCATGAATCCGGGCATGGACGGTCTTGAGACTTACCGCGGTCTGCTCGATATCAATCCCGGGATCAGGGCATTGATCGTAAGCGGTTTTTCCGAGAGTGACCGGGTCAAAGAGGCACTTGATATAGGCAAAGGCGCCTATGTCAAAAAACCCTATGTAATGGAGACCCTTGGCATGGCAGTGAGATCTCTCCTGGATGAATGAGAGGAGTAAGGAGAAAGGAGAAAGGATCAAGGATCAAGGAGTAAGGGATGAAAAAATGGATTGTATTGTCGGTTGTTGCTTTTGCCATTGCG
>JAYEKR010000273.1:0-7809 GCA_034661115.1 Thermodesulfobacteriota bacterium
CAAACAATGCGAACATAAGTTTTCAATAAGTTCAGGTGCCTTTGAACTGTGATGAATTCGCAAAGGCCCTGTCATTCCCGCGAAGGCCGGGATCCAGATTGAGGTTACTTAGTGCTGTATCACATTCCCCTGTCATTCCCGCCTGTCTGCAGCAGGCAGGCATAGGCGGGGATCCAGATTGAGGTTACTTAGTGCTGTATCACATTCCCCTGTCATTCCCGCGAAGGCGGGAATCCAGAAGCGCCAGGACGCGATCGCAATAGCGAGGGGAATGTTTTTTTCCTGCATGGCCTGCAGGCCATGTTTTCTGAGAGCTTCTTGATAAAGGCCTTTTTTGGGTGTATTCAGGCAAAATGGAACTGGATCTGGATGCATTGCTTGGGCGCTATCAGATGTATGTCCTTGGCAACAAGGGCCTTTCTGATGAGACATACCGGGCGTATACAGGGGATATCATGCACATGGTATCTTTTATGCGCCACAGGGATATTTCTTTTCCCGACCGCATGGCGGTAAGGTCATACATGTTCTACCTGCACAACCATTACTCGGTTGCCACGATCAACCGCCGTATCAGTGCGGTCAAGGGGTTTTTTGATTTTGTTGTCCTGCATACAGAGATTGAAGACAACCCCTTTGCGCATGTGAGGTCGTTAAAAGGCAGCAGTGACCTGCCGGGATTTTTGAGCCCGGAGGAGATGATAGATCTTATCGAGGCCACGGCTGATCCAAGGGATCGCGCAATCATGGAACTGCTTTATTCAACCGGCATACGTGTGTCAGAGGCAGAATCCATGAATATCGATGATGTGGATATGTCATCCGGCATTATAAGGGTGATGGGAAAGGGGGCAAAACCCAGGATGGTGCCCATAGGCAGGCATGCGATGGATGCCGTGAGAACCTACCTGGAAACACGTAATATTATAGAGACCCTGTACCATGATGAACCCCTTTTTCTCAATAGACGCGGTACAAGGCTTGGATCCAGGAGCATTCGAAGGGTGGTGGATCAATGGTCGATGCATGCGGGTATATCAAGACATGTCAGTCCCCATGTGATAAGGCATTCTTTTGCAAGCCATTTGCTTGATTCAGGCGCGGACTTGCGGTCCATCCAGGAAATGCTCGGTCATGCCAGCCTTTCCACCACCCAGAGATATACACATTTAACGCTGGACAAGCTCATGGATGTATATGATAAGGCCCATCCAAAGGCAAAGGAGAGATAAATGCAAATACATGGAACAACAATATTGAGTGTGAGACGTGGTTCTTCGGTGGTGGTAGCCGGAGATGGACAGGCCACGATGGGAGATGTCGTCTTTAAGGCAAAATCGAAAAAAGTCAGGAGGATCTACGAAAACAAGGTGCTGGCGGGTTTTGCCGGATCCACCTCGGATGCCATCACCCTGTTCGAGCGTTTTGAGGCAAAGCTCAAGGAATACAGGGGCAACCTTACCCGCGCCGCAGTGGAGATGGGCAAGGACTGGCGTACAGACAAGGTCTTGAGACGGCTCGAGGCCCTGATGATCGTGGCGGATGCATCAAGGACCTTTGTGCTTTCCGGCACCGGGGATGTGATTGAACCCGATGACGGGGTGTGCGGCATTGGCTCGGGCGGTAACTATGCGGTTGCAGCTGCAAGGGCACTTGTCAAGAATACGGATATGGATGCACGCACGATCAGCGAAAATGCCATGGAAATTGCGTCCGATATATGCATCTATACAAATAAAAATATAACCTATGAGGAGTTATGAGGAATTATGATGGATGATCTTACACCAAGGCAGACAGTTGCAGAGCTTGACAAATATATCGTGGGGCAGGATCGGGCCAAGAGGGCCGTGGCCATCTCTTTGAGGAACCGTTGGAGGCGGCAGAGGGTTTCAGGCGAGATAAAGGATGATATTTATCCAAAGAATATCATCCTCATAGGACCCACAGGTGTCGGCAAGACAGAGATCGCACGACGTCTTGCACGGCTTGTAGATGCCCCGTTGGTAAAGGTGGAGGCATCCAAATTTACGGAGGTGGGCTATGTTGGAAGGGACGTGGAGTCCATTATACGTGACCTCATGCGCCTTGGCGTGCAGATGGTCCATGCCGAAGAGAGCGAAAAGGTACGGGACAAGGCAGAAGAATTTGCCATGGAAAGGGTTCTTGATATACTTTTGCCCCTGAAAAAGGGAGAGGACAAAGAATCCGAAACACGTATAAAACTCAAGGAGATGCTCGTTGCCGGAGAAATGGACGAACGGATTATTGAGGTGGAGACAAGAGAGACCTCCATGCCATCGGTTGAGGTCTTTTCAGGCCAGGGCCTCGAAGAGATGGGTATTGATTTTAAGGAGATGTTTTCCAATATCATGCCCAAAAAGGTGAACCGGCGCAAGATGAAGATCTGTGATGCCCTGGAGTTTCTCGTTGAAGACGAGGTCTCGAAGCTGATCGATATGGACAAGATCACCCATGAGGCCAGGCAGCGTGTGGAAAATGCAGGGATTGTATTTCTCGATGAGCTGGATAAGGTGGCGGGAAAAGATGCCACTCATGGCCCGGATGTGTCCCGGGAGGGGGTACAGAGAGACCTGCTCCCAATTGTCGAGGGAACCACAGTGAATACAAAGTTCGGCCCTGTCAAGACAGACCACATCCTGTTTATAGCCGCAGGGGCCTTTCATGTGAGCAAGCCTTCTGACCTTGTCCCTGAAATGCAGGGCAGGTTCCCCATACGTGAGGAGCTCGATGCATTGACCCAGGAAGATTTTGTGCGTATCCTGACAGAACCGCGGAATGCATTGATCAAACAATATCATGCATTGATTGAAACAGAGGGGCTGGATCTTATCTTCAGTGATGATGCCATATTGGAGATAGCCAGGATTGCACAGTATATCAATGACAATACAGAGAATATCGGTGCCAGAAGGCTACATACGGTCATGGAAAAACTCCTGGATGAGATCTCCTTTGATGCATCTGAGAGATCAGGTCAAGTCAGGATAGATGGTTCCTATGTCTGCTCCAGGCTTGATCCCATCATGCAGCAAGAGGACCTGAGCCGGTACATACTGTAGGTTAAAAACTGTTTTGGATCACGGTTCAAGGGTTCACTGGTTCAAGGGTTCAATGTTAAAGAGCGATTCGAAGATTAAAGGAGTCAGTATGATTTCCAAGGGCACGTATGTCACCCGGCTTGGTGAGGGGGATCGTGTAAAGGCGGTATTCATGGTTGTCGAGCGAAAATTGCTCACCGCCAGGAGCGGTAAACCATACGCAAAGATGCGTTTAGCGGACAAGACCGGCGAGATCCCTGCGATCATGTGGGATAATGCTAGGGAACAGATGGATGAGATTGAACCCGGATCCGTGGCAGGGGTGCGCGGCGTGGTTGAAAGTTTCAACAATATTCCGCAGATACGTGTCGAAAAGATTGTGTACCTCAAGGACGAAGACATAGACATCGCAGATCTCGTACCAACGGCCAGCAGGGACCGGGGGTCCATGATGGATGAATTTGACTCTCTTGTGGGCACGATCAAGGAGAAATACCTTGGTCTGTTGATAACTGAAATGTTTTCCCCCTCTATGAGGAAAGCCTTTATGAAAGCGCCGGCCGCCAAAGGTATACATCACAATTATGTGGGGGGGTTGCTTGAGCATACCCTGTATATGCTCAAGGCCATAGATGCCCTTTATCCCGTGTATGCGCATCTGGGCATGAACCGAGACCTGGTCATGGCCGGGGCGGTTTTTCATGATATCGGAAAGATCTTTGAATATACATCGGACCGTATCATAGAGATGACTCCCATGGGCAGGCTTGTCGGGCATGTTTATCTCTCGGCCCGCATGGTGGAGGAAAAGGCAGACCATATCGAGGGTTTTCCTCAGGAGCTCAGGATGCAGCTTGTCCATCTCATCCTGAGCCATCACGGGCAGATGGAATTCGGTTCACCAAAGCTGCCCCTGACCAGAGATGCCATGTTTCTGCACATGGTCGATGATCTGGATGCAAAGCTGACAGGGTTTTCCTCCATCATCGATGCAACTCCGGAAGAGGATGATTTTTCTGCCTTTTCAAGGGTCTATGAAAGATATCTTTATACAAGGGTGTATGAGGGAGAGAAATAGGCCATTGCCTCAACCATGCATCAAACACAGGAGCATATATGAAGAGACAAATCATGTTGTGGCTGGTTGTTGTTCTGCTTGGGGGCCTGTGCTTTGTATTTTTTCCGGGCCGTTCCCAGATGGCCAGCGCCGAAACTGCGCAGATGTACCCCCAGCTTCAAAAGTTTATTGACTGCCTTGAATTCATAGAAAAGAACTACGTAGAGCAGGTGAGTCCGGAAAGGCTTGTCGAGGGCGCCATCCAGGGCATGACTGTTGTACTTGATCCTCATTCGACATATCTTACACAGCAGGAGTACAAAGACATTAAGATCAGCACCACTGGAACCTTCGGGGGGCTTGGAATAGAGATAGGCCTTCGCGACGGGGTGCTTACCGTGATAACGCCCATGGAGGGGACCCCTGCCTTTGATGCCGGTCTGGAGCCCGGGGACCGGATCATAAGGATTGGAGAAAAATCAACCTCGGACATGTCTCTGGAAAAGGCGGTCCAGCTTTTGAGGGGCGACAAAGGGACTTTAGTCACTATAACCATATCCCGGCCGGATATCCGGCAGAGTTTTGACATAACCATAACCAGGGAGATCATTCATGTCAGGAGTGTAAGGTCCCGAATGATTGAAAAAGGTTACGGGTATATCAAGATAAGGACATTCCAGGTGGATACCGCTCAGGACGTTGAAAAGGCCCTTGATAATATGGACGGCCTGAAAGGGCTGGTCCTGGATTTGAGATATGACCCGGGTGGGCTCCTTGATCAGGCTATCAAGGTGAGCGACCTGTTTTTGAGCAAGGGACAGATTGTGTATACCGACGGCCGCAGACCCGGGGACAAAATCAAGTATGAGGCGCATTCAAAGGAAAGCCACACGGGCTTCCCCATCATTGTCCTGATCAATGGTGGAACCGCCAGTGCTGCGGAGATTGTGGCAGGAGCACTCCAGGATAATGGCCGGGCCGTTATCCTCGGAGTAAAAAGCTTTGGAAAGGCATCTGTGCAGACCATACGGCCTTTGTCGGACGGTTCCGCGCTGAAGCTTACAGTGGCAAGGTACTATACACCGTCTGGAAGATCCATCCAGGCCAGGGGGATAGACCCGGATATCCGGGTGGAGCAGCGCACCTTCAGTAAAGGGGACAAAGGGGAGAGGATGTTTGTCCGGGAAAAGGACCTTGAAGGGCACCTGTCCTCGGATAAACAAAAGACTGTCAAGGAAAAGATCACGGACGGGAATTTTCTTCAAGGAGATTACCAAATCCAGTATGCTTTTGATCTCCTGAAGACGTGGAATGTTTTTGACCGGATGGAAAAGGCTTCATGAAGAAAAAAACATCTTCACGATATGTGATCGCTTCCATAGTCCTTATCTTTTTTGTGCTTGTGTGTCTGATCTTTTTCCTGGAGACAAGGATACACCGGGAAGAGAGCCCAAAGACCCCGGCAGTGCAGGAGACCGTTGTGAGCAGGGAACCGCCTGCCATGAAACCCGCCATTATAGAGTCCGCCATTAAGGGTTGTCTCTTTGATATGGATATCACCAGGGCGCAGCTGCATGTCAAAGGGCATACCATTATTGTAGACTGTGAGGACAGCATCCCTCAAAGGCGGATACAGGCAGCCTTCAGGCCGTTCGACAAAACAGCACGGGTTGAGGTACACCCGGAGCGTGTCTCACTTAGCTTTGAGCGGGGTGTATGGACGGTCATATTCAGGCAGGCAAAAAAGCCGGCGGCCAGGATAGCCATTATTGTGGATGATATGGGGCTTGACATGAGGGTTGCCAGAAAGCTTGCGGCCATTGATGCGGACCTCACCTTTTCCGTGATGCCTTTGAGGCCGTACACAAAACAGGTGCAAAGATACCTGCATGCACATGGCAAAGAAACCCTGATGCATCTGCCCATGCAGGGTAATGGCAAGAATCCCGGAGCAGGGGCCATTTATAAGGGAATGAGCCCGGCCGAAATCAGGTCCATCCTCTCTAAGGATCTGCGCTCTGTCGGGAACAATATTTCCGGGGTAAACAACCATATGGGCTCCAAGGCCACGGCCGATGCCGTTATTATGCGGACTGTTTTTCAGGAGCTCAAAAAGCGGAACCTGTTTTTTATCGACAGCCTTACCACAAGCCGGTCTGTCTGCAGGCAGGTTGCATCCGATACGGGCATGGCCTTTAATGCAAGGGACACCTTTTTAGATAATGTGCAGAGTGACAAGTACATTGTCTCTCAGCTTGACAAGCTTATATCCATAGCCCGGAAATATCCGGACGCCATAGGGATATGCCATCCCCATCCGGCTACCATTGAGGTGCTGACCCGTGAGATCCCCCGGCTGAAGAAAAAAGGTGTTGATATTGTGAGGGTGTCTTCGCTGGTGGAATATCCGTAAGGTCACGCAACCTTGGGAATCCAGTGTTTTTACGGATATTATGGATTTATTGTTCACGGGAATGACGGTTTATAGCCAGGACTTATTGAGAACTTACCAGCTCCCATCTCAACTAATTGATAATACAAAAAATATAATAATAATGGTGATGGTTTATGTAGCTGTAACGTAACTGCTCAGTGTAATTTTTATTTATGGCTTTGTTGAAAAATATCGTATCTAATAAGACCGTAAACTCGGACGCATTTTTCGTTCGCTACGCTCACTACAAATGCGCCGGTTACGATTGGTGTTATATGCGCCTCCAAAAAACATCTTTCAATCTGTGTCATGGATGCGTATGATATGATCGATTTATACACATGGGAGGCAGGAAATGAGAACAAATGTAGTCATAGATGACGATCTGATGGCATCAGCTCTCAAAGTATCCGGTCTTCGAACGGAAAAAGACGCCATAGAAGAAGGGTTGAAGCTGTTGGTGCAAGTGAAAAGCCAGAAAGAAATTAAGCGTTTTCGAGGAAAACTGAAATGGTCTGGCAATCTCAATGAAATGAGGTTGGATAAATGATTCTCGTTGATTCGTCCGTCTGGATTGACTACTTCAATGGTAATAAAACATCTCAAACGGACTGGCTTGATTCTTCACTTGGGAATATACCCATTATCATCGGTGATCTTATCATAACCGAAGTTCTTCAGGGATTTTAGAATGACAAGGATTTTAAGATAGCTAAGGATCTTCTCTTAGGTATTCCATTTATGACAATGGGAGGACAGACATTAGCATTATAGAGAGCCATGAACTATAGATCTTTGAGGAAAAAAGGCTTTACCGCAAGGAAAACCATAGACATTATTATTGGAACTTTCTGTATCCACAACCAGCTAATATTGTTACACTGCGACAGGGATTTCGATCCGATGGTTAAGTTTTTAGGCTTGGAGATAATCGACATATAACAAGATCTTTTCACTCTGACGGGAATTTTGCTGCGCTCCATTCCCGCCGGTGAAGGGCAGCGTTGGGCAAGAGGAGCTGAGACATGAGAAAATCTGTAGCAGATATGACCCCGAAAACAGCGCAGCAGGCCGCTCATAAGAAAGCGGAACTCAAGCCGGGTCAGCGCCGCTTGCCGATTCCCCTGATGACCGGCATGAAACGTTACGGTCTTGCTCTGGCGGTCTTGTGGACGCTGATCGTTGCCGTTTCGATGACATGGAACGGGGTCAGCCAATGGAGGGCGATGCACGAAGTGGCGGCCAACGGCACCCGG